>NZ_ALPM01000001.1:0-6164 GCF_000294595.1 Arthrobacter sp. TB 23
CGTCCGTCGGCTCGGCCGTGTCCGTGGTGGCTGCGGGGCCCGTTGGCTCAGCGGCCTCGGCAGTTTCGGTTACCTCGACCGGCGCGTCAGCGGGTGTCGTGTCTTCAGCCGGGAGATTCTGTTGCTTCTTCTTCAGGCGCCCAAAAACCATGATTGGGTTCCTTTCCTTGGGTGTGTGGATCCTCCGGGAGGGGGTTCCTGGTCTGGATATCCTTGAGGTTATGCGTGAGTCGGAGCGGCAGCAGCATCAACGCTGTAGCCTCCGGTGGAGCCGAAGCCCCCGCTGCCGCGCACTGATCCGGGGAGTTCTTCAACCACGGTAAATTCGGCGTGCTCGACCCGCTGGATGAGGAGTTGGGCAATCCGGTCCCCTCGTTGAAACGCCAGCGATTCGGTTTTGTCAGTGTTCAGCAGGGTGACAGCAATCTCGCCCCGGTAACCAGCGTCAATGGTGCCAGGTGCGTTCACCACCGTCACCCCGTGCTTCGTGGCCAGACCCGACCGGGGATGGACCAGCCCAACGTACCCGTCCGGTAGAGCGATGGCCAGACCGGTAGGCACCAGCAAACGCTCACCCGGCGCCAACCGGAAGTCGATGCGGCTCCGTAGATCAGCTCCGGCGTCACCCGGCTGCGCATATTCGGGTGGGGCCATCCCGGCGTCGAGCAGTTTGATTTGCACGGGAAGTCTCCGCTGTGGGTCCAGCACGTTCATACTCCAGCTGCCTTGAAAGTGATCGGGGTTAGGCCTTCACTCTAGCGCGAAAACCTGAACGATCACCGGGTACCGGCAGGCCAACGGGCGAGGATGAACTACCCAGGAAAATCTGGGAAGGTAGGGGTATGTCAACACCCGCGCCAGGATCATCAGTCAGCACTGTCCTCTACGAGGAGCGGCTGTGGCCCGCCCTCTGGATCTGGCTGGTCGCGGCGGGAGCGGCAGGTGCATCAGTGGTCACGTTTGCTCCGATCAATCTCACCACCGGGTTTATTGCTGCGACTGTGGTTGCAGTGGTCCTCGGCACCTTGTTGGTCCTGTCAACCCCCCGGATCGTGGTAACCACAACACACCTGACGGTGGGGCGTGCCACGATCGAGCGCCGCTTCCTGGGCGGCGCTGCCGCCTACACCGGTGAAGACGCCACCGCGCAGCGAGGGCCGCAGCTCAATGGGATTGCCTACCTGTGTATTCGCGGCTGGATCTCACCGGTTGTCCGGGTGGAGATCACCGACCCGGATGACCCCACTCCCTACTGGCTGACGTCCACCCGGCGACCGGACCGCCTGGTGGCAGCCCTCGCCGGCTGACGCTTCCTCCCTCGCCGGGCCGATCAGCCTTCGCAGTCGCTGCAGTAGGCAAGCCCGTCTACGTGTTTGGCGATCTGGGAACGGTGCCGGACAAGGAAGCATGACGCACAGGTGAATTCGTCGGCCTGCGCGGGAAGAATCAGCACCTGGATCTCTTCGCTGGAAAGGTCAGCTCCCGGGAGTTCGAAGGAATCCGCGGCCTCGATCTCGTCTTCGTCAACCACAGGTGACTGGTGGCCAGCGCGGTGGGCCTTCAACTCTTCAACTGAGGCGTCCCCGGCGTCTTCGGGGGTGGTACGCGGCATGTCGTAATCGGTCGCCATAATTGGGGGTTCACTCTCCGGTGTGCTGTGAGATTGGTTAGTCGGGACTGTCCAACGTCGAGTCCAACGCTGACAGCCGGTATTTTGTGCCCGTACGCCAAAGATTGTCGCTGAACAACCCACTCTGATCCCAATCGGCGTCGAAACTTCCGCGCCACACCACGGGTGTAGTAGGCATGTCGGCCTTCAGGTGGCAGAGTTTCAGGGTAAGGAAGCATTGTCGGCTCGGAGGATTTTCATGCAGGAACTACGGCTGGTGGGTGTTCACGAGGACGGCGGACACCTGCACTTGAACGGTGAGGACGGCTCCAACTTCAGCCTGCCGATCAACGAAGCGCTGCGCATGGCGGTCACCCGCCCAATGGAACAGCACAAGATCAGCACTCCACCTCCCCCCGCAGGCAAACCAATTGTTCCGCTCTCACCCCGCGATATCCAGTCCCGCATCCGCAGCGGTGCCACTGCCCAGGATATCGTCGACGAGTCCGGCCAGGACCTTGCGCAGGTGCTCCGATATGAAGGGCCAGTGCGAGCCGAACGCGATTATATGGCCATTCTGGCCCAGCGGGTGGAGGTTTCCTCTGCCGTGCCTTCGAACGACGGCTACCGGTCAGCCTTCGGGGAAAACCCCGCCCAACTCGGCGACATGGTCGCATACCGGTTGCAGGCGTATGGGGTCGATGCCAACGCTGTTGAGTGGGACGCCTGGCGACGCCAGGATGGACTCTGGAACGTGGTGGCACGTTTTGATCTGGCACCAGACACCAGGGTCACCGTCGGGGAGGAACCTCCCGCTCAGTGGACGTTCAACCCCAGCCGGAAAACCGTCCTGAACACCAACCGGTGGGCCCAGTTGCTCAGCGAACTGGAACCGCTCGACGGCCCCCTGCCCACACGGCGGCTCAGCGCCGTTGCTGATCATGTCTTCGACTTTGAAGCGCAGAAAACCCCTGAGGCTGCACCCGAAGAGGAAGAAGCCTCAGACAACCTGCTCGACGTCCTCCGGTCCCGCCGTGGCCAGCGTCTCGGCGTGGACGAGGACGGCGATGACGCCCTGGCTCATCTGCTGGCCAAGGGGGCGATTCCGGCAGCCCATCCCCGCCCCACGGAGGACGATGGGACGGAAACCCCCGCCTCAACTGATGACGACGACGTCGAGCCACGCAAGTTCGCTGGCCTGAGTCTGGCCCCGTCAGTTGCCGACGACGTCGAGTCCGGCATTGAGGGCAAAGCGACCTACAGCGACGGCACACCAAGACTCTTCGAATCGGTCAGCACCGAAACCCGGGAAATCAGCATTTTTGCCCGCCCGAATCGGCCAGCACAGCCCGGGCCGGAAGCCACCGAACCACGCGAGGATCGCGGTCCCGCTCCCGAGCACGCCTCAGCGTCCGATCGATCAGCATCCGATCGATCAGCGTCCGATCGATCAGCGAAACCGGTTGAGGAAGCATCGGATCGCAAGATCCGGCCGAAGCGTTCCAGCGTCCCCAGCTGGGACGAAATCGTCTTCGGCACCAAAAGCGACTAGTCGCAGTGAACGAGTAGGTCGCCGGGGATTTCCTGGTTGCCGCTTGCTCCTAGGCGAACGGCAGCAACATCTCGTTGCTTTTCATCGCCGTAGCGGTCCTCAGGGTGACCCTCCGCGTGTGATGGCGCCGGCAGAGTGTTTCATAGCCTGTCACTGGTGCGTGCGGGGACTCGGCAACCGAGCCGCCGGTGAGCGGTAGTTCCGGCTGGAGCGGATCCCGCGGCTCCGAGGCCAGCTCAACGTCGCCGACCACCATCTGGTCGCCCTCAACTACCATGACGCCGTCGACGGTCCTCGCGTTATGGGTTGCCCGGCGCCCGCACCAGCAAAGCGCCTCCACCTGAAGGACCTGGATCCGGTCGGCGAGTTCGATGAGCCGCTGCGAACCGGGAAAGAGCCTGGTGCGGAAATCGGAGGTGATACCGAACGCGAACACGTCCACGTCCATCTCGTCGACGATACGGGCCAGCTGATCGATCTGCTCGCCCAGATAAAACTGGGCCTCGTCGCAGATGAGGTAGTCCACCCGTTCAGCTGACGTCCGGCGCCTGACAATTTCGGCCCAGAAGTCGGTGGTGTCGGTGACTTCCACCGCTGGGGTCTGTAACCCGAGCCGGCTGGAAATCATTGCCTCCCCCGCCCGGTCATGGGAGCTGAAGAGCAGACCGGCCCGGCCGCGGGCGCGGTGGTTGTGGTCCATCTGCAGCGCCAGGGTGGACTTCCCGCAGTCCATGGTGCCGGAGAAAAAGATCAGCTCAGCCACGGGTGCCCTTCCCTCCCGGGCGGTTCAGGGTCAGGAGTGGGACTTCCCGCTCGGCCCGGGTGAGCGAGCCATGCTGGCCGACCACTTCCATGGCCGACGCGGAGGTCCGACGGCGATCGTATAACGCGATGGGCTCCCGCGCCGCGATCATGAGGTCTCCGATGCGGGGCAGCACTCGCTGATCGACCTCGCCAAACAGGCCCGCGTCAACGGCCTGGTCGCGGGTGAAGATCCATGCGAGCCGGCCGTAGGCGTCCCGCCACGCCGCCAGGAGTCGTTCCTGCCCTCGGGGGGACAGGTCCGGTTCAAAGTACAAGTGGAGCATCCGCGGCTCGCCAGCGGTGTGGGCCACCCCGTCGATGAGTTGCGGTTGGGTGGAGAAATCGTGGCGGTGGTCGACGTCGACGTCGACCATCCCGTGATCGGCGGTGAGCAGCAACAGCGTATCGGACGGTACGCGTGCCGCGAGGGTCCTGATCGCTGAGTCAACATCCTCCAACTGGTTGCCCCATTCGGCCGAGCCGCAGCCGTAGCGGTGGCCGGCCTTATCCATCTCGTTGAGATACAGGTAGACCAGCGCCCGGTCGGAGGCAGAGAGTTGCTCATGGGCGCCGCGCACCCGGGCCTGGAGTGTTCCCGCCGCCACATAACTGCCGCCCCGCAACGCCGCCCTGGTCATTGCAGAGTCGGCGAATTTGGGGAGGGACACGCTGACCACCGGGAGCTGCCCGGCCGCCTGTTCAAAGACTGAGGGATACGGTTGCCACTGCAGCGGATCGACTCCCGGGTCCCACCCGCCCAACATGTTGACGACTTTCCCCTGCTCCGGGTCCAGTACATCGTAGCCAACCAGCCCGTGCTTGCCCGGCGGCAGGCCGGTGCCCAGGCTCCCGAGGGATGCGGCTGTTGTTGAGGGGAAAGCCGAGTTGAGGGTTCGTGCGCCGTCCAGATGACGGCGCAGGAACGGTGCGTGACCGCCGCGTTTCTTCAGCAATGAGGAGCCGAGCCCGTCGACCACCACCACACACACTCGTGAGGCCGTGGGCAAGCCCAGGGCGTTGAGGAAGGGGCCGGACGCTGAGTCCAGTCCCAGGGCCGCCGCCGCGCTGGTGAAGACCTCGGCGACGGTGCTGCGCCCATAGGGCGGCGCCGCCGGAAGAGGCTCCCGGTGTTCGGTCAGAGATTCCACCAGCGGCTAGCCCTGGTGGTGGGTTCGGCTGAAGCGGGCGCCGAGGCCGGGCTGCCTGCGCGGCGTCGGGCTGACGGTGCTGCCGGCACCCGGCATCACCGGGTTGGCTGTGTTTACCTTCCGCAGGGCCCTGGCGAATGATTTCGCGTTCTGGACCGCCTGCATACCGTCGGCCTCAGCGCTGACGCGCAGCACGATGTCTTCCTGGGAAATGGTGCCGGTGTACCCGTGGTCGGCGTCGCACTGGGGGTCGCTGCACCCGGCCGGACCCATGTCCAGGCGCTGCCCGCCGGACCAGGCAATGGCGAGGGTCAGCTCCCGAGCCTGGTCGGAAGGCTTGTAGTCCTGGGGCTGGGCGTAGAGGTAGCTGAGGACCACTGAGCGGATCTGGCTGACCGGGACGGACTCGGTGGAAACCTGGGCCATCATCTGCTGCCCGTCCTCGTCCAGCTGCTGGTCGTCGACGTGGGTGATCACCAGCATGTCCTCGGTGAGAACCAGCACGGTGATATGGCGGTGAACCTCGTTGCGTTCGAAGTGGGTTTCGAGGTGCACCACATGGGAGAGCGGTTCCCGACCGTCAAGGGCGTCGTGCACCGTGTCTGCCACCAGGCGCGGATAAAATCCTGCCCGTTCCAGGGAGGCGTCGAGGCTGCGGCGTTCAGCGGAAAGCGATGTCATACCTCCAGTTTCCCCCACCCGGGCACCCGCCACCTAACCCGGCGACCGGTAGGGCGCGCCGTTCACCCAGGACGGCGGCCGGCGTCGTCGTTAGTCCCGCATGGCCCGTCGTGCACTGTCGGTGCGACGCTGCGGGTTGCCGACCATAATGTCGGTGCTGAGGATGACCAGTCCGGTGGCCGAGACCAGCACCGGGTTGAACTCAAGCAAAGCGATCTCCGGGTGGTGGTCCTTGAGGACAGCCACCCGGCTGATCAGGTTTTCGATCGCGGCGATGTCGGTCGCCGGCAGGCCCTGGTAGCCAAACAGTTTGCGGGATGCGCGCGGGCCGCGGACCAGATCGGAAACGTCGACGGCGGATAGCGGCGGG
>NZ_ALPM01000002.1:0-11351 GCF_000294595.1 Arthrobacter sp. TB 23
TCTCACCACTCGGCGAAACCTACCTCACCACCGCCGACCCACCACCAGCCCCACCAGCACCAGCACCTCCAGCACCAGAGATACCTCCGCCCTTCTAGCCAACTCAGTTCTCCTGTGCTGCCCAATTGCCTCGATCTACTGAGACAGACCTGAATGCACAGTTCTAACCTTCTAGCCTTCAGCGGTGGCAACGGTCCGTTCAATGGCGGCAGCGAAGATCGGGAGGCTTCGTTCTAGCATCTCCTCGTTGGCAGTCAGGGAAATCCTAAAGAAGCCGGGTGTCTCGAAATGCACGCCTGGCATCACAAAGACCCCCTGGGCCGCTAGGGTCGCCACGAATGCCTCGTCGTCGGGGTCCGGCGAGCGCACAAACAGGTAAAACGTTCCTTCCGGGCGGATAACCCGATAACCCATCTCCTGCAACGCATCAACCATCCGGTCGCGTTTGCGTTGGAGCGCCGGGATATCGATCGAAAACTGTTCGAGTCTGGGCAATGCGTGCTGGAGCACGGCGTTTGGGTAAATCCATCCCATCGCCAGTTGCAGGGCGTCAAGTGCGCTGACAACCACATCACGATCAGGCAGGTTCGGATGCAACGCCAGATAGCCGATCCGTTCACCCGGCGAAAGATGAGTCTTCCCGTACGAGTAGGCCAGCAGGGTATAGCGGTAAAACTCGATCGGACTATGGAATCGAGCACCGTCAAACACGATGCGGTTATAGGGCTCATCGGAAATGAGATAAATCCGGCGACCAATCGCGGCCGAGCCGCTCTCAAGCACTGCCGCGAGACGTTCGAGCACAGCTGGCGGATAAATCCGGCCGCTGGGGTTGTTGGGAGTGTTGACAATCACCGCACACGTGCGGCTGGTGATCGCCGCTGCGATCTGGTCCACGTCGAGGTCAAAGGTCTCCAAATCCACAGTGACCTTTACGGGGACGAGCCCGGCCTCGATGACGATCGGCTCGTAGAAGAACCACGGTGGAAGGCTGTAGATCACCTCGTCGCCGGGGTCTCCCACTGCCTTGAGCGCGAGGGCGATCGCCGTGAAACCGCCGGTAGCCAGGTGGATGTCCTCGGGACGAAATGGCACCCCAATGAGGCGCTGGAGGGAGGCCGCGGCCGCCTCCTGCGCCTCAGGGGTGTTTTGTTTGTAGGCAAACCATTGGTCGTTGCGTGGAATTGTGGCTTCCTGGAGCGCCGCAACATAGGCCTCTTGCGGCATCTCGTGTGGGTTACCGAAAGTCAGGTCGCAGATGCCTGGCTCGTTCCGGCGCGCAGCATACGTCGAGGACGTGAGGAAAGCATTGAGGAGCCGGTAAGGCTCGGCTGCTGCCACGTTCCCAGCCCGCTGCGATATCGGCGAACTGGCAAGCCCCGGTGTCATCGAACTGGAGCGGTCAGGATCAGGTATTCCCGGCTGCTGGCTGGTCTTTGGCGCCGGACCCTTATCCAGTGCATCGTTGGCTGGTACGTCATGGTCGGGTGGGTTGGTTTGATCACTCATGATCGCTCCTCAGCTGTCGAATAATCAGCGCGCTGAATCAGTGGAGGCTGTGATGCGACCGATTATGGCCTCCACTGATTCAGCTGTAAAGAGCGCTTCCAGACCGGGCCTTTCCCTCCGCGGAACGGGTTGGAGGGGGCCGGGGACTGCTGCGGTGTTATCTACCCAGAGTGTTATCTACCCAGAGTGTTATCTACCCAGAGTGTTATCTACCCACGGTGAGCCGGTTCAGCGCGGTGGCCCTGCTCGTCCCGCCTGCCCGCCGAGCCTGGACCCGACAACCCGGATGACCCGCCGCGGTGCACCGGTCCGGATTCGCGTCCTAGCCGGGATGGCCACCAGATCCGCCGACCCAGGTCGTAGGACAGGGCCGGCACCAGCAGCGAGCGCACGATCAGCGTATCCAACAGCACACCGAAGGCCACGATGAACGCAATCTGGGCAAGGAACAGAATCGGGATGACCCCCAGGGCTGCGAAGGTGGCCGCCAGCACCACACCCGCAGAGGTGATGACTCCGCCGGTGACACCCAGACCCCTCAGAATTCCGGGGCGGGTTCCGATGCGTAGCGATTCCTCCCGGACTCGTGTCATCAGGAAAATGTTGTAATCCACCCCCAATGCCACGAGGAACACGAAGCCAAACAGCGGAACCGACGCATCTGCACCCTCAAAACCGAGCAGGTTGTTGAACACCAGGGCCGACACGCCCAGCGCCGTCGCGAAGGAGAGCACCACGCTGAGGATCAGTAGGACCGGCGCCACGATGGAACGGAGCAGGAGCATCAAGATCACCAGAATCACCGCCAACACGATCGGAATGATCTTCACCAGGTCAGCCTGGGCCGTGTCGTTGGTGTCAATCGCGATCGCGGTTACGCCACCAACCAGTGCCTCTGGGCTGGCGTCGTCCAGTGCGGTCCGCAACTCACGCACCACGTCTTCGGCCTCATCGGAGTCTGCCGGTGACTGCAGTGTGCCGGTAATCAGCACGTTGCCGCCACGGACGACGACGTCGCTGCCGGGTTCGGGAGACTCGGAACTGAGCGCGGCGTCAGTGATGCCGGCCTGGCTCTGCACCACTTCCAGGACAGCATCCTGGTCCTGCTCTGGGGCGATCACCGAGACTGGGCTCCCCGAACCGGCGTCGAAGTGGCGCGCCAGGGCTTCCTGCCCGTCCACCGCATTCGATTCCGTGAGGATCAGTGCGGACTGTGGTACTCCGTTAGCCTGCAGTTGGAACAAGCCCAGGGAACCGGCGGCCAGGACGAGGAATGAAGCGATCCAGACGGGTCGGGCGTGCCGGGAGATCAGTGTCGCCACCTTCTTCCAGATGCCACGCAGTCCCTCCAGCCCGGTGGCGTTCACTCCTTCGGGCTGAACGTGGCTGGACCCCAGTTTGGGGCGCAGCGGCCAAAACGCCGACCTGCCGAAGAGCAGGAGAAGAGAGGGCAGCAGTGTCAGGGCAGCCGCCAAGGAGAAGAGGATTCCAATCGCCGCGATCGGACCGAGGCTCCGGTTGGAGTTGAGGTCGGAAAACAATAGACAGAGCAGCGCAACAATAACCGTGGCCCCGGAGGCAAGAATCGGTTCGAACGAGCCGCGGTACGCCACCCGCATCGCGTCCCATTTTGCGGCGTGTTCGCCAAGTGCTTCCCTGAACCGTGCAACAAGCAGCAGCGCGTAATCGGTCGCCGCGCCGATGACCAGGATAAACAGGATTCCCTGGCTCTGACCACTGAGCTGAATCCATCCCCAGTCGGCCAGGGCATAGACCAGAACGATCGATGTGGCCAGCGCAAACACTGAGGTCAGCAGCACCAGGAACGGAAGGATCACAGACCGGTAGACGGACAACAGGATCAGAAAGACCGCTCCCAGCGCCACGCTGAGCAACAACCCATCAATGCCGCTGAAGGCGCTTGAGAGGTCGGTGGCAAAACCGGCCGGCCCCGTGACGTACCCGGTGGTACCGTCGGGGATCTCGGCGGTCAGCACCTCCCGAAGCGCCTCTACCACCTCCCCGATCTCGGCGTCGTCCGCTACAAACGCGATGTACTGAATAGCGAATGAATCTTCGGCTGGCACGGGCCCGATGACAGTTGGCGCTCCGGCTTCAGCAGGCTCCAGTCCCTCAACCGCCGCGAGGGAGGTAGCAAGCTCCTCGTACCCACCGAGGTCGGCTGGTGGAATCTCCGTCTCCGATTCGACGACGATCACCGCAGGCAGGGAGTCCGAATCAGTGAATTGGTTCTGCAGTTCACCTGCTTCGGTGGATTCGGCGTTGGCCGGGAGGAACGACGCCTGGTCATTGCTCGAGACTTCCTCCAACTTGCCGAAGGTGGGACCCCCGAACGCGGCGCCCACCAGCCAGATCAGGACGACGACGGCGGGCAACAGGACCCGTAACCACTTGCTGTGCATGATGAACGCCTCTCAACGAAATTATCTCTAAAACAAACTATATCCATCATGGAGATATAATTGGTAGACGGACTAGAGTTGTTTCTTGCGGTAACTGTTGAAACGACGAGGTGAGAGTGAGCATGGCAGAGAACCCCCGGCCCGAACTGATGGCGTTGCTCCAACAGTTCACCGTGGAAACGGATCGGTACGTGGATACTGTCAGCGCGCGGGATTCTCTCTATCGGACAGATCTGAATGCCCTCGGCGTCATGATGGGCGCCGCCCGGGCCGGTGCCGTCGTGACTCCCGGGATGCTGCGCTCCGAACTGCACCTGAGTTCCCCTGCGACTACCGCACTGGTGGACCGCCTGGATAATGCGGGCCATGTGAAACGCTCCAGGAGCGACGTCGACCGGCGGCAGGTCCACCTCGAAATGACCGAGAAGGCAATGGCCACCGGCGGCAAACTTTTCGCCCCACTGGCCCAGCACATCGGTGGCGCGCTGGCACAGTTCTCCACCGAGGAGCAGGAACTGCTGGCCGAGATGATGCGTCAGATCACGAGCGCAACCATCGCCGCGCGAGAGGAAGTAGCGCAGCAACCGGCCGGGTAGTGCTGGTTGCTAGGCTGAGCCAATGGATCGATCACGCGCCAGACAGGACCATTTCGACACCGTAGTGGTGGGCGGAGGCCATAACGGGCTCGTTGCAGCCACGTACCTGGCCAAGGCGGGCCGGTCGGTGGTGGTCCTCGAGCGCCAGGACCAAGTGGGTGGCGCCGCCGTATCCGCAGAGGCCTTTCCCGGCACGGGAGCGCGACTGTCGCGGTATTCCTACCTGGTGAGCCTCCTCCCCCAGCAGATTATCAACGATTTGGGGTTGGATCTGGAGCTGGTCCGTCGACGGTATTCCTCCTACACGCCGGTGGCCGGCGGCGCTTCCGGCCTGCTGGTCGACAACGAGGACCGCAAAGCGACCCGAAAGAGTTTCCGCAGGATCGATGCGGGCGACGATGCTGGGGCCTTTGGCGAGTTCTACGGTCGCACCGCGACCCTCGCCGAGCGACTATGGCCCACGTTCACCAAGCCGCTGCTCAGGCGCGCTGAGGCGAGGGAACTGGTCGGCGACGACGAGATTTGGGCCGACTTCATTGAACAGCCGCTCGGTGGGGTAATCGAGCGCTCGGTGGAGTCAGATTTGGTACGTGGGGTACTCCTCACCGATGGCTTGATCAGCACTTTCGCGCGGGCCCACGACGAGGACCTGCAGCAAAACAAGTGCTTCCTCTATCACGTGGTTGGCGGGGGAACCGGGGACTGGGATGTCCCGGTCGGCGGCATGGGAGCAGTCAGCGGTGCCCTGGAACGGGCCGCGCTGGCCGCGGGAGTGGAGATCCGCACGGGGGCCGAGGTGACAGCGGTGGCGCCCAACGGCGTCGTCCATTACCAACCAGCGGAGGAGAGCAGCCGCATGCGGAGCGTGACCGGCGAATACGTGCTGGCCAACGTCACGCCCGCTGTGCTGGGTCGGCTGATGGGCGGTCCGGGCGCCGACGGTTTCGCAACCTCCGCAGGTGCGGCCGAGGGCGCCCAGGTCAAAGTCAACCTGCTGCTCTCGCGGCTTCCGAAACTCAAGGACCCCGAGATCAGCCCCGAGCAGGCCTTCGGCGGAACCTTTCACATCAACGAGTTGTACTCGCAGTTGGACACCGCGTACACCGCCGCGGAGAACGGCAGGATCCCATCCCCCTTGCCGATCGAAATTTACTGCCATTCCCTGGCCGATCCGTCGATCCTGTCGGAGTCACTGCGGGAGTCGGGCGCCCACACCCTGACCGTTTTTTCTTTGCAGACCCCGCATCGATTAAGCCATGACGCCGATCACGACGTGCTGCGCGCAGAGCTACAGGCTGCAGTGCTTGAATCGCTGAACAGCGTGCTGGCCGAGCCCATCGAGGATTGCATCCTGCGCGACGGCGACGGCAAGCCTTGCATTGAAACGAAAACCACCCTCGATCTGGAGGAGACGCTGGGCCTGACCGGCGGGAACATCTTCCACGGTCCGTTGTCGTGGCCGTTTGCCGAGGACGATGCACCCCTGGACACCCCCGCCCAGCGCTGGGGTGTCGCCACCGACCACCAGCGCGTGCTGCTCTGCGGGGCGGGATCCCAACGAGGCGGTGGCGTCAGCGGGCTGGGTGGCCACAGCGCCGCCATGGCCCTCCTCGAGGAGCATTAGAGGTTCAGAAGAAAACGCCGAGTGGAACGCTTAACCGGTCATGTGACTGGTCCCGCCAGTAGAGTGAAAGCCTATTGACCCTGGACTTACCGCGAGTGTCCGCACCGGTGCGGAGCATCGGACGGCCGCTCACCATACCTTGAGGCGAGTTTGAAAAAGACACCAACCGAGGGACCGCGGGCCCTCGTCATCAGTACCAGCCGGGACAGGGGTGCGCTTGCTGCCGTCCGCTCGCTGCGCCAGTCCGGCTGGGTGGTTGGTGTCGGAACTCCCGACGGCGGCGGGATGCTCGGCGCGTCAGTCGCCTGCTCTGCCCGGCATGTGGTGCCACGACCGCGGCTGGATGGCGCCGCATTCATCGAAGGAGTCCGCCGGGCAGTAGCCCTAGGGTCCTACGACGTCGTGTTCGGCGGCGGCGACGACTGGATGGCGGCACTCGCCACCTATCGGGACGACATTCCCACCCGGGTGGCCCACCCGCCGGCCGACGTCGTGAACGCTGCACTCAATAAGGTTGAACTTTCGGCGCTCGCCCATCAAATCGGCCTGTCGGCGCCCCGCACTGTCCATGCATCCGATGAGGCGATCGAACAATGGCAAGGGCCGGTGGTAGTCAAGTGCCTGACGCACTGGGCGCACGGCCAGACCAGGCCACACCGGATCGAAGCGAAGCTCTTCCCCGACATCATTTCTGCCGGTCCACAGATCGAGCGGGTCAGGAAGGCCGGCGCCGAACCGATCCTTCAGGAACCGATCAAGGGGCATCTCGGTGCCCTCATCGGGATTTTCCACGACGGCCACCTGGATGGCCGGGTGCAACAAGTCACCTCACGCCTCTGGCCCACTCCAAACGGTGTGTCCACCCGTGCCGAGACGGTCCGGGTGGACGAGGATCTCGCAGCCAGGGTCGAAGCGCTGCTCCGCGAGCTCGGATGGTGGGGGTTGGTGGAGCTGCAGTTCCTGATTGACGACGACGGCGTCCATCACCTGATCGACCTCAACGGCCGCTTCTTCGGTTCGATGGCACTCACCAACGCCGCCCGGCCGGGTCTGACTGATCTGTGGGGGCGTCTGGTGCTCGGCGAGAAGATGCAGACATTGCCCGACGCCGCCCCTGGCATGCGCTACGCGTGGACGGCCGGGGATCTGCGACGGGCCAGCGTCGAACAGCGCGGCGGGCGGGTCGCCGACGTGGTGGATACCCTGCGGTGGGCTGGTCAGGCCCGCCACAGCGTGTGGGATCTGAAAGACCCGGGCCCCACCCTTCACCTTGCCTCGGCCCGGTTACGGCGGATCGATAGAAAGCCAAAATCAGTGGCAGCAGTCACCGGGTAGCTACTCGGCTAACCCCGCCCGCTCCTCCGCGCGACGCCCTTGACCATGTCGAGGGCCAGCAGTCGTTCTGGTGCCCGCAGCAGAATCAGCCCCAACAGGTACACGCCGAGGACCACGATGGCGACTGCCCCGCCGACCACAATGGCCGGCTGCCCAGCCACGATCACCAGGGCACCGACGCCAGCCGCCCCGGCTACCGCGGCCAGCCCCAACGCGCGCGCAATCAACGCCACGGTGGGCCGCAGCTCCAACCCCCGGTGGCGTCGATGCAGCAGCCAACCGTTCGCCAGGGCCGCGAAGCCCAGTGACGCGGTGGTCGCCAGCGCAATGCCTGCTATCCCCATGATGGGAGCGAGCATGATGTCTCCAACCACATTGATCACCATCGCAATTACCGACACCACCACCGGGGCCCGCGCATCACCCAGCGCATAGGAAGTACTCACCACCACCTGGCGGCACCCGAGGGCCAGCAGGGCGGGCGCGTACCAGGCCAGGGCGGTAGCCGTTGAGGTGATGTCGTCGCCGGTGAAGGCGCCGCGACCAAAGGCCACCTCTGCCAGCGGTTCGGCTGCGATGATCATCACCACGCAGATCGGGGTCAGCACGCTAACCGCGACCGCCAGCCCGCGGCCCACCAGCCGGCGCACCTCGCCGATGTTCTTCGAGGAAGCGCTCAACGCCGGGTAGAGAGGTACCAGCAGCGAAGCGATAATCAGGGTCTCCGGCAGGTTGACCAGCCGCCACCCATAGGACAGGGCTGTAATGGCCCCCTCCTCGAGGGTGGAGCCCACCGCACGGTCCACCAGGGTGTTGATATTGGCGATTGCACTGCCCACAAGCATCGGTGGCATCAGCCGCGCCATTTCGCGGAATCCCGGGTCGCCAAGGTTCAACCGCGGGCGCACCCGCGTTCCCAACGAAAACAGCGGCGGCAGCTGCAACAGCAGGCGTGCGGCCGACCCGACGACGAACCCGACCGCGAGCGCGGCGATGCCATAGGTGGGCCCGAAGAGTCCGGCGGCGCCGATCATGATGATGTTGAACGGCACGCCCTGCAACGCTGACCAGACCACCCGACCATGTGACTGCGACAGTGAGGCCAGTAGGTCCGTCCCAGCGATCAGCACCGTGGCGATCAGGACGATACGGGTCAGCGCCTCGGTTGTCTCGGCCTGTGCGCCATCAAAGCCCGGGGCGATCACCGCGGTGACTGGGCCGACGAAGATACTCATCACCACCCCGCCCACGCCGAGCACGATCATGGTGACGGTGAGCGCGGTGTCGAACCCCGGATGGCCCCGGCAACCGTCCTTCTCCTGGGCAGCCTCACGGGACGTCACGGGGATCGCCGACCGGGCCATGGCGTAGGCGATCAGGCCCAGCACAATGTTCATCAGCCCCTGCGCCACGAGGTAGGCGTCGAGCTCGGCACCGGCCCCGAAGACGGCAGCAATCACGACGTCACGGACGAACCCGAACAGGGTGGACACGGCGGTTAGGCCGGTCACCAGTAGGGCTGCCCTCCGTATACCTGGCCTAGTCACCCTATGACGATACATTTTGTCGCCGGGATCGCCCGCACTGCGGCGTCAACGGCCCGTTAGGATTGGCTGGTGACTTTTTCTGTCTGGCTGGCTCTGCTCGGAGCCCAGGCCCTCATCAGCTTCAGCCCCGGAGCCGGGGCCGTCAACACCATGAGCAATTCGCTCACGGTGGGCTTCCGCCGGTCCATGTGGGGCATCCTCGGGCAGCAGGTGGCACTCCTCGTTCACATTGCGGTGGTTGCGGCGGGAGTTGGGCTCCTGGTGGCGAGCTCCCCGGTGGCGTTCAATGTCATCCGGTTCGGTGGTGCCGCCTACCTGGTCTATCTGGGTATCAGGAAACTCCTGCAGTCCCCCGATCTCGAGGAGCAGGCTGAGGTCCGCCGGGCCGAGGGCGCCTTCTCCCTGTTCCGCCGGGGCCTGTGGGTGAACCTCCTCAATCCCAAGGCAATCGTGTTCTTCCTTGCTTTCATTCCACAGTTCATCAGGCCGTCCGAGCCGCTGCTGGGTCAGTACGGCATCCTGGCCGGCACGGTCGTGGCGATCGATGTCCTGGTCATGTGGTTCTTCTACGCTGCAACCGCCAAATCGTTCAGACGGTTCACCCAGAATCCTCGTGGGCAGATCGTCCTCAACCGGATCTTTGGCCTACTGTTTGTAGCCGTGGGTATCCTGCTCGCCGTCGCCTAACATCACCCGAGGATCAACAGCCCATGGCACCAAAAGGCGGGACCACCGTCGCACCGTTGATCGTTGCTATCGACGGCCGCTCAGGGGCCGGCAAGACCACCCTCGCCGTCGAGTTGGCGGCACTGCTCCGCGAGCATCACACGGTCAGCCTGTTTCACCTCGAAGACATATACCCGGGCTGGGACGGGTTGGAAACGGGTATGAACCGCTATGTTTCGGCGGTGCTGGAACCCCTTGCCGCCGGGCACACCGCCGAGTGGCGGGCGTGGGACTGGGAGGCCAACGACGACGGGCCAGCACAGCACACGGAACCGGCCGACGTCGTCATCGTTGAGGGTGTTGGAGCGGCCTGCCGGGCCGCACTCGAATTTTTGGACGTCAGCATCTGGGTGGAAGCAACCGAGGATATCCGGCGCACCACGGCTCTGAGCCGTGACGGGGACGCCTACGCGCCGTTTTGGGAGCGGTGGGCAGCGCAGGAGCAAACGTGGCTCAGTCGGGATCAACCTCAGCTCACCGCCGACCTCGTCGTCACCGGGCATCAGGACGTCTCGGCGCCCGAACGGGTCAGGTTGGCCCTCACTGGCCTGCCTCAGTGCGGTTCGCTGCTCGCGGCTGAGCGCGCACAGCGCCGGGCCGTCACCCTGCAGGTGGAGCGTCACGACGGCTGCCCGGATGGCGCCGCCCTGTTCGCCGCTCTCTACGGTTCCTCAGAACATGCCGTCTGGCTGGACAGTTCAGCCTCGGCTGCAGGGGTCGGAGGGCGCAGCCGGTTCAGCATCCTGGCCGATGACGGCGGCCAGTTCGGTCAGCTTGCCCGGCACTCCAGCGGGGCAACCGAGATCATTTCGGGGCAGGTCACGGCCCGCATCCCGGGCCCGTTCTTCCGTTGGCTCGATTCGGTCTGGGGTCGCAGGGCGGTGCCCACACCCAGCGACTATCGGTGCGGTTTCACACTGGGCTGGTTGGGTTATCTCGGGTATGAGCTCAAGCGGGAAACCGGTGGCAGTTCCGCGGCTCCTGGCACACTCCCGGACGCAGCCCTGATCTTCGCTGGCCGTGCGGTGGTCCTCGATCACGAGCTGCGGGCAACCTATCTCCTCACCCTGACCGCGCCCGGACATGACCAGGAGGTGCAACACTGGCTGTCCGCAGCGCGGTTGGCCGTTCGGGAGGCGGACGCCCTCAAGCCGCCGGGCGCCACAGCTTCTCCGAGCGACACAGTTTCCCCAGCCGCCACAGCTTCTCCGAGCGACACAGTTTCCCCAGCCGCCACAGCTTCTCCGAGCGACACAGTTTTTCCAGGCGACACCGTTTCCCCGGGCGCAGACCCGCCGCCGGCCTTCACCTCCCGCGATACCCGCGCCAGCTACCTGGACAAGGTACGCCGCGCCCAGGCTGAGATTAGGGAAGGCAACACCTACGAGGTCTGTCTCACCACCTCTCTCCACGCGCACACGACAGGGTCCCTGAACCCGTTCGATGTGTACCGCGCCCTGCGCCGGGCCAGTCCTGCGCCCTTCGGCCATTTCCTCAGGTTCCCCGGCTTCGCCGTAGCCAGCACATCCCCGGAGCGGTTCCTGCAACTCAGTGCCGGCGGCGCCCTGCGCGCCGAACCGATCAAGGGCAC
>NZ_ALPM01000002.1:11356-13843 GCF_000294595.1 Arthrobacter sp. TB 23
CCGTCGTTCGTCGGACCCGGCGGCGGACCTGGCCCTCCGAACGGACCTTCAGACCTCTCTGAAGGATCGCGCGGAAAATATCATGATCGTTGACCTGTTACGTAACGACCTCTCGCACGTTGCAGTCCCCGGCAGCGTGATCGTCAGCCGGTTGTGTGAGATTGAAAGCTACGCCACCGTGCACCAGATGGTCAGCACCATCGACGCCCAGTTGCGGCCGGGCGTCTCCCGGACCGAGGCCGTGTCCGCGGCGTTCCCGGCCGGGTCGATGACCGGGGCACCGAAAATCAGCACCATGGCCATCCTTGACCAGCTGGAGGCTGCCCCGCGCGGGGTGTATTCGGGCGCCGTCGGCTACTTCTCCCTGACCGGTGCAGCGGACCTCGCCGTCGTCATTCGCACCCTGGTGCTTGAGGACGACGGCGGCGGCACCCGGCTCAGCCTGGGCGTCGGAGGAGCGATCACTGCCGATTCGGATCCGGACGATGAGTGGGAAGAGGTGCGCACCAAAGCGTTCGGCGTGCTGTCAGGCCTCGGGTCCGCGTTCCCGGATAGCTAAGGCTGATGAATGGGGCCGCTGCAGTCTGGAATTGGCTGCGATGGGGCCGCTGCGCGTCGTTTCACCGCAGGAACGGCCCCCAGGCCAAGGTCCGCCGCTTGCAACCGGCAAGGCTGGCGCTGGGGGCCGTTTCTGGTGAGATCCGGCCCCCAGGCTGACCTAGCGGCGGACTTTGCGACGGCCGCTAACGCCCTCGGCGACGCCGATCAGCAGTACTGAGGCGATGACCGCTACGATGAATCCGAAAACGTTCAGCTCGAAGATGCCCCCGGTGCCGAGAAGGTTCGCGATGACGCCGCCGATCACTGAACCGGCAAGTCCCAGCAGGAGCGTGGCCAGCAGCCCAAGGTTCTGCTTCCCGGGCTTGATCAGCCGTGCCAGCGCGCCGATGATGAGTCCTGCAACGATAAATCCGATCACAATAACTGTCCGTTCTTTGGGGTCTGCCCCGTTACTACGAGGCCGCGTGCCGTTGGTAACACTACTGATGAAATTCTATCCGGTGCCGGTTGGCACGGGAAAATAGGAGGGGTGCGGCACCGTCATCCGCGTCAGTGAGGCAACTAAGCTGATCGCATGACTGTTCTTGTGTTCCTGGATCCCGCCCACGACGACGGCCGCGTCGTCGACGCATCACTGCCACAGCTCATGGCGACCGACCTTGGCGCAACGCGCGGGGACGGCATATTCGAGTCCCTGCTGGCCCTCAACGGAGAAGCCCGGAAGGTGCAGGCGCACCTGGACCGGCTCGCCTCATCAGCCCGGGCCCTTGACCTTGATCTCCCGTCCGAGGATGCCTGGCGGCGGGCCATCACCACCGCACTCGACGAGTACGCCGCCGGGGCTCACGTCCAGGCTGATACTGAGCTTGCCGTGAAGCTCATGGTCACCCGTGGGGTTGAGGGAGCTGACGCCCCGACGGCGTGGGTTCAGGTGGCGCCGGTGCCGGCGAAGACCCAGCAGCAGCGCAGGGATGGGCTTGCGGTCCTGTTCCTGGAGCGCGGGTATGACAGCACGGTGGCGCAGCGGGCACCGTGGCTGCTCATGGGTGCCAAGACGCTGTCCTACGCGGTCAACATGGCGGCGGTCCGGTACGCGCGGGCGCACGACGCCGACGACGTCATCTTCACCTCATCGGACGGCAAGGTCCTTGAGGGTCCGACGTCGACAGTCCTCCTGGCACGGGTCCGGGACGGCGTCAAGACCCTACTGACCCCGCAGCTGGAAAGCGGGATCCTCCCCGGCACATCGCAGAGTGCGTTGTTTACCGTGGCGAAGGCCGCCGGCTGGGAACTCGGGTACGGCCCGCTGGTGCCCGCTGACCTGTACGACGCCGACGGCGTGTGGCTGATTTCCAGCATCCGTCTCCTCGCACCGGTCAACTCCCTTGACGGTCAGCCGATCACCACCACCCCGGAGCTGACCAGGGAGCTGTCGGAGTTGGTGGCGAAAATTTCCTGAGGCCGGTTGTCGAACCCGGCCTACCCCAACCGTCAGGGGAAGGAGTTCGCCAGGCGCTGCGCCGAGGGTCGGCACCTCTTGACGGGCGGCGCCGAGCTGCAGCCGCCCACCACGGCGCGGATCCTGCGCGGTGGGAGCGTTGGTATGACGACGGCCCGTACACGGAGACCGCCGAACGGCTGGGCGGTTTCTCCCTGGTGGAAACCGACGCCCCGGAGGCACTGGCGGAATTCGTCAATGAGTTGTTGGCTGATACCACCGGGCCTGCTGAAATCCGGGCCATCATTCGACCACGCGAGGGCAGCTAAATGAAAATTGCAGTGTTTCTATACCAGGATGAGTCGATCTGGGCCAACGCCACCGAGGCCGAAGTGGAACAGTACATGGCCCAGCACGACGCCTTTTCCGAGGCGGCCCGCCAGCAGGGAAAGATCGTCGCGGGTGAGGCGCTCCCCAGCGTCTCGACC
>NZ_ALPM01000003.1:0-2394 GCF_000294595.1 Arthrobacter sp. TB 23
TGGGCCAGTTCAATCGGTCGTTGCAACACCGGGCTGTTGGAGCGAGCTTAGCTGCTCGGCAAAGACTTCAGCCGGGGTTTTCCAGTCGAGGACTTTACGGGGCCGGTTGTTCAAGGTCAGAGCGATGGCTTCGAGGTCCTCGGCAGTCCACCTGGAGAGGTCAGTGCCTTTCGGGAAAAACTGGCGCAACAGCCCGTTGGTGTTCTCATTCGTGGGTCTCTGCCAGGGTGAGTGCGGATCGGCGAAGAACACCTTCGTTCCAGTGCTGAGAGTGAACTGGGCGTGTGCGGAGAGCTCTTTCCCTCGATCCCACGTGAGGGTCTTGCGGAGCTGTTCGGGCAGCTTGGTCATCGAGACCGTAAGCCCGGCGTTCATCGCCACGGCACCGTAGCCACCGAGCGAGGGCCCGTTCTTCACGGCCTGTCTATCAGCCCAGCCTTCCAGCCTGGGCAGATGTACCAGGATTGTGGAGCGGCTGCTGCGCTCGATGACCGTGCCGATCGCGGATCGTCCGGTTCCGATGATCAGATCACCCTCCCAGTGGCCCGGTACCGCACGGTCTTCGGCTTCGGCGGGGCGTTCGCTAATGAGGACCTCCGCGGTGACATGGCCTTGGGGTTTACTCTTCGATCGAGCTCGAGGTTCCCGCAGCGCACGGCCGGTGCGCAGGCAGGTGACCAGCTCGCGCTTGAGCGCGCCACGACCCTCGATGAACAGCGATTGGTAGATGGCCTCGTGACTAATGCGCATCGACTCATCATCCGGGAAATCGACGCGGAGCCGGTGGGAGATCTGTTCCGGACTCCAAGCTGTCGACCATCGCCTGTCCTGCCGGTGCGGTTTGTTCAGCCCCTTCCAGGCCGGTGTCGCAGGGCCAGCGACGACAGTGCCGTCGTGCCGGCGGATGACCCCAGCGAGCCGTTCCTGAACATACTCACGCAACCTCGCATTGTCCGCGAGTTTCGCGGTCTTCGGGCGCTTCGCAGCCTGTTGCGCCTTCCACTGCGCCACCAAGGCCCGATAGAGATGCTTCCCGCTCCTCGTAGCCGCGTTGCGACGCAACTCGCGCGAGATCGTTCCAGGGTCGCGGCCAAGCCGCCGCGCGATTTCACGCACGCCGACCTCCCGGGCTCGCAATAACGAGATCTCCTCACGCTCAGCGAAGGACAAGTAGCGGCCCGTAGGCTCGTCAAGACTGATCGGCGGCATGCCGCCAGCGTGACGGAACCACCGCGACGCGACCGGCCACGACACACCGAGCGCCTCCGCAGCTTTGACGGTTGTCACCCCAGTAGCGATCAAACGCCAAAACTCCCGCTGCACCGCACGAGAGGGCTCTGGCCTGCCCGGCGAACGCATCGGCGGACGTAACGCCCGATCCGCCGCCCACTGCCGCCGCGCGCCCTCCGGAGCCTTCCGCAACTGCTTTCCACCGCGTCCCATCGCGAACCTCCATAATCGAGGTGTTGCGACGACCAATTGAATTCACCCTGGGATCCTCTATCGGAGTGAACTACCGTGCCCACGGGTTTTCTGAACGAAACGGCATGGTCCAGGGCCGCTACGGCCAGGGAGGCTTTCATCCGCCCGTCCATGGAGTATCCGACGATCCGGTTCGAGTGCAGATCTTTAATCGCGCAGAGGTAAAGCTTGCCTTCGTCCGTGGGGTGCTCGGTGATGTCGGTTAACCATTTCTGGTTCGGCGCCCCAGCCGTGAAGTCCCGGACTACGAGGTCATCGTGGACCGGTGGGCCGGTCTTGATCCCGGATCTGCGCCGACGGTGGATCACCGACAGGATGCCATTTGCTGAACACAGCCGCCAGATCCTTCGTTCACTCACCACCTGGGCGCTGGCGTTGATTTCATCGGCGATGAACCGGTACCCGAACGCAGGGTCATCACGGTGGTGATCTATGGCGGCGTTGATCAGATGTGCTTCCTCCCAGTCCCGGGCCGAGATGGGGTTCGCGGCCCACAGATAGTAGGCCTGTCTGGAGAAGTTCAATACCCGGCAGGACACTGCAACAGGAACCCTGACAGGGGCGTCCTGGGCAGCTAATTCACGGACCAGCGGGTACATCATTTTTTTGGGTTGATGTCCCTGGATAAGTAGGCCACGGCACGGCGCATCACTTCCGCTTCCTGCTCCAATAACCGGATCCGCTTATTGGCCTCTCGGAGCTTCACGGAGTCATCGGACACGGCCCCGGGGTTCACCCCGTCTTCGCGGTCGGCGATTTTCAGCCAGCGGTGCAAAGCCGCAGGTGAGACACCGAAGTCCTTCGCGATCTGGGTAATGGGCGCTTCGCCCTTTCGGGCCACCGCGATAACGTCACGGCGGAACTCTTCAGGAAAGGCTTTAGGCATGATGAACATCCTTCCACCAGCAAGGA
>NZ_ALPM01000004.1:0-7984 GCF_000294595.1 Arthrobacter sp. TB 23
TGGGCCAGTTCAATCGGTCGTTGCAACACCGGGCTGTTGGAGCGAGCTTAGCTGCTCGGCAAAGACTTCAGCCGGGGTTTTCCAGTCGAGGACTTTACGGGGCCGGTTGTTCAAGGTCAGAGCGATGGCTTCGAGGTCCTCGGCAGTCCACCTGGAGAGGTCAGTGCCTTTCGGGAAAAACTGGCGCAACAGCCCGTTGGTGTTCTCATTCGTGGGTCTCTGCCAGGGTGAGTGCGGATCGGCGAAGAACACCTTCGTTCCAGTGCTGAGAGTGAACTGGGCGTGTGCGGAGAGCTCTTTCCCTCGATCCCACGTGAGGGTCTTGCGGAGCTGTTCGGGCAGCTTGGTCATCGAGACCGTAAGCCCGGCGTTCATCGCCACGGCACCGTAGCCACCGAGCGAGGGCCCGTTCTTCACGGCCTGTCTATCAGCCCAGCCTTCCAGCCTGGGCAGATGTACCAGGATTGTGGAGCGGCTGCTGCGCTCGATGACCGTGCCGATCGCGGATCGTCCGGTTCCGATGATCAGATCACCCTCCCAGTGGCCCGGTACCGCACGGTCTTCGGCTTCGGCGGGGCGTTCGCTAATGAGGACCTCCGCGGTGACATGGCCTTGGGGTTTACTCTTCGATCGAGCTCGAGGTTCCCGCAGCGCACGGCCGGTGCGCAGGCAGGTGACCAGCTCGCGCTTGAGCGCGCCACGACCCTCGATGAACAGCGATTGGTAGATGGCCTCGTGACTAATGCGCATCGACTCATCATCCGGGAAATCGACGCGGAGCCGGTGGGAGATCTGTTCCGGACTCCAAGCTGTCGACCATCGCCTGTCCTGCCGGTGCGGTTTGTTCAGCCCCTTCCAGGCCGGTGTCGCAGGGCCAGCGACGACAGTGCCGTCGTGCCGGCGGATGACCCCAGCGAGCCGTTCCTGAACATACTCACGCAACCTCGCATTGTCCGCGAGTTTCGCGGTCTTCGGGCGCTTCGCAGCCTGTTGCGCCTTCCACTGCGCCACCAAGGCCCGATAGAGATGCTTCCCGCTCCTCGTAGCCGCGTTGCGACGCAACTCGCGCGAGATCGTTCCAGGGTCGCGGCCAAGCCGCCGCGCGATTTCACGCACGCCGACCTCCCGGGCTCGCAATAACGAGATCTCCTCACGCTCAGCGAAGGACAAGTAGCGGCCCGTAGGCTCGTCAAGACTGATCGGCGGCATGCCGCCAGCGTGACGGAACCACCGCGACGCGACCGGCCACGACACACCGAGCGCCTCCGCAGCTTTGACGGTTGTCACCCCAGTAGCGATCAAACGCCAAAACTCCCGCTGCACCGCACGAGAGGGCTCTGGCCTGCCCGGCGAACGCATCGGCGGACGTAACGCCCGATCCGCCGCCCACTGCCGCCGCGCGCCCTCCGGAGCCTTCCGCAACTGCTTTCCACCGCGTCCCATCGCGAACCTCCATAATCGAGGTGTTGCGACGACCAATTGAATTCACCCTGGGTACCCCGGTCGCTGTGGAAGATCACCTGCGCCGGCGGATCCTGCCGCAAAGTCAGAGCCATCTGCAGGGCGTCCTGGATGAGGTCGGTACGCATGTGCTCAGCGATTGCCCAGCCGATCACACGGCGGGAGTGGGCGTCGATGACGGTCGCCAGGTACACCCATCCTTCCCACGTTCTCAGATAGGTGATGTCACCGACCCAGACCTGGTTCAGGGCCCCGGTGTCCCACCGTCGTTTCACCGCGTCCACCGGATACGCATCAGCATGGTCGATCACCGTGGTGGTCTTCCACCTCTTCGGGCAGATTCCGGCTAGGCCCAATGATTTCATGGCTTTCGCGACGGTCTTCCGGGACACAGTTTCGCCGTCGGCACGCAGGTCAGCCAGGATCCGCGGCGAGCCGTAAACCTCATCGGAATCACTGTGGAAGTAGGCAACTTTTCGCTCGATAACCTCCCGCCGGATCGCCGCCGGCGAAGGCACCCGCTCCAGCCAGGCGTAGTACCCGGACCGGGATACCCCGAGCAGGCGCACCATGCGGGTAATCGTGAAGTTCATCTTCTGCGCGTGCATCAGTTCGAACGCTTGGCGTTCGTATCCGAGGCTTCCTGGGCGAAGAAGAGAGACGCTTTTTTTAGGAACGCCCGATCAAGTTTCAGGTCCGCGTTCTCCTTGCGCAGCCTCTGCAACTCGGCCCGCTCGGACTCCGTGACCGCGGTCTCGCCGGTCTCGTTGCGGGCCTTGAAACTGTTCACCCACCGACCCAGTGAAGCCTCGCTAATCCCGAGCTCCCGGGCGACGACCGCGACCGGCCTGCCGGTATTGATCACCAGCTTCACGGCCTCGTCCTTGTACTCAGGAGTGAACTCCCGACGTGTCTTTCCCATAATGAACATTCTCTCTTGTGAGGTGTCCACTCAACGGGGGCAGGGCCAATGTCAGGCAGCTCAACGCTGATGGCCGGACCGCGGATGTGGAGGTCATCGAGTACCTTGTGCCTGACGTTTCTCAGCGGGAAGTCCTCGGGATGAGCGAGCAATCACGCGTGGAGCAGGAAGGCCGCGTGATTGATGACGCGGTCGTGATCGTTCACCCCTTCGAGGACCGGGACCTGGAAGCGATCCGCAGCGTGGTCGCGGCTGGGTTGATCGAGCGGTTGTTCGTCATGGTGTGGTCACCTGATGACAGGATCCGGACCTGGCTCGACAGTGCAGGAGCCGTGAACCTCCATACCGGTGTGGCGATGTCAGCGCCGGACCTTCTCATGGTCGCTGCCGCGGAGATCTTCGTCTATCACCAGTACAACGGGCTCAGTTCTGGCCCTGGCAAAGACGCGGTCGTTCAGATCGTTCGTGCCTTCGCCGCTGAGGGTTACCCCATCGACGTCGACCCGTGGCTGCGGGCGTACTTTGCTGCTGGCGGCACCTTCCGTCATGCAGAGTCCATCGCCCGTCTCATCAAGGAGATGGCAACGGGCGTCAAGCACCGGGTAACGCCGAGGTACGGAACAAACATCGTGGCGACGCTCCGGGATCAGATCGTCGATCCGGACGACCGAACCGCACCAGCGTCGCCAAGCTGGTGACCTTGTATCGTGCCGCAGTTTTCGCCGGACCGCAGCACGTGCACGCACCATCGCTGAAACCGCGGACGCGGATAGGGACGTCCAGCCGATGAAGCTCGTGCTGACCTGTGTTCCAGGCAAACCTTCCCTCAACAGGTGAAGTGTGGTTCACTAGTTTTCATGTGGAGGGGAGTATCCCCCAGTCAGTCCGTCGTCACTACGAGAGTCCCTGCACTCTCCGGCGGGCAGGGCCTTCAGAGGCCGGGAGAGACCTCCAATTAGTTCGATACTGACTGGAAGTAGGTACCCCTTGAACGTCCCCCTCTGGGTCTGGTTCGCCGTCATCGGCTTCATCCTCGTGATGCTGATCGTGGACCTCGTCGCTCACCGCAAAGCCCATGTCATCAGCGTCCGCGAAGCGGCAGCCTGGTCGGCAGTGTGGGTGTTCTTCGGCGTCGCGTTCGGCGCGATCATCTGGCGGTTCTGGGGCGCCGAATTCGGCCAGCAGTACTTCGCCGGCTACCTCATCGAGAAATCCTTGGCCGTCGACAACGTCTTCGTCTGGGCCATCATCTTCACGTTCTTCGCCGTTCCCCGGGAGTACCAGCACCGGGTCCTGTTCTTCGGTGTCCTCGGCGCCCTAGTCTTCCGGGCCATCTTCATCGCCGCCGGATCCGCGATCATCGCCAGCGCCGGCTGGGTCCTCTACCTGTTCGCCGCGTTCCTGCTCTTCACCGGGTACCGGATGCTCATCCAGCGTAACGAACACATCGACCCCTCAAAATCCCGTGCCCTGAAACTCTTCCGCCGCTACGTGCCCATGACCGATGCCTTCCATGGCCAGCGGTTCCTCATCCGCAAGAACGGGATCCTGCTCGCCACCCCGCTTCTAGCGGTCCTGGTCCTGGTCGAAGTCACCGACATCGTTTTCGCCGTGGACTCCATTCCTGCGATCTTCGCCGTCACCGACGAGGTGTTCCTCGTCTTCACCGCCAACGCCTTCGCGATCCTGGGTCTGCGCGCCATGTACTTCCTCCTCGCCGACCTCATCCACCGCTTCGTGTACCTGAAGATCGGGCTCGCCATGGTCCTGATCTGGGTGGGCATCAAGATGGCCCTGAAGATCGACGTCTTCTACATCCCCACGCCGATCTCCCTCGCCGTCATCACCACCATCCTCACCATCTCCATCGCCGCCAGCCTCATCAAGACCCGCGGCCAGGAACGCCACGAACCGCCGGCACCCGTGGAACCGCCCTTCCGCACAGCCGACGACGCCGAGATCGCAGCACTGCAGCCTGTGTGGACGCGCACCCGCAAGGTAGCCGCCACGCACGGTGGGACAACCGGCACCTCATCCGCTGGACGTCCCGCGGAAAATCCGGCGGCGGGTCCGACCATCAGAGAGGACCGCGCAGGAGACGATCGTTCCGCTGACGGAGACCGTCAGGACACGCCTCGCCACTGATCCCTCATCGGACGCGTGCAGACGATTGTCTCCGACCACAAACCGTCCATCCATGAAAGGGACCACCGATGCAGCCAGGATCCAGCAACCGCAGCTCCGGAACGTCCGACTCGGCTACCGCACCTCCGCGGATAGTCCCGCACCAGTGGACGTTCCTCACCAATCACGGTCATGTGCTGCTGGTCATCGCGACAAACCCGAACCCTTTGGTCGAGGACATCGCGGCGACTGTGGGGATCACCCCGCGAGCCACGTTGCAGATCCTCAAGGACCTCGAGGACTCCGGCTACCTCCACCGGCTCCGTGAAGGCCGGCGGACCCGCTACACCATCGACCCGCACCAGCACTTCCGCCACCCGACCACGTCCCAGAAGGAGATCGGCGAACTCCTGGCGATCTTCTCCCACTCCCCCGGCAGCGGAAAACACTAGCCCTACAACCAGCACGACAACCGGTACCACGACCAGTACGACTGTCAGCTCGACCGCCAGCACGACAGCTGGCATCACGAAAGGAACACACCATCACATCTCGTACAGCACTGCTCCTTGGTTCCGGACTCCTCGTCATCGGGGCACTGTCCATCACCGGATGCGATGACACACAGCTGCCCCAGGTACCAGGAGTGGAAGAACAGGAAGACACCGACAACCAGCACAACAACCCCGATGAAGGTCAGGAAGAAGAGCAACAGGACGGGCAGGACGACGAGCAGGAGAACGACGAGCAGGAGGACAACTAGGAGCAGTCTCGGCTTCCACGATCCGCGACGAACGAAAGGAGTAGAGGACATGGAAGGAAGGCCGTACGACCTCCGTCGGGGGGTTCGGTCCACCCGATGGGCGACGAACAAGCCGCAGGAGCGCATCAGGTGCATTTCCAGTGCTCCCCCGCTGATCTAGGGTTCGCTCTCGACGCCAGCTCTGCAGCAGCGCAGAGCCCGGGCCCTGGTTCGGAAGGTAGCGGTGCAGCTCCGAGGCGTCGCCACACTGGACGGGGACGGACCATGATCATCGTTCTCGTTGGTATCGACGGTGCGGGTAAGAGCACGGCCGGCCGTCTGCTGGCGCAGCAACTCAACGCCGCCGACTATCCGGCAGCGTTCCGCAGGAACGAATCCGGTCGGCGCAGCCTGGCTGCGTGGTGTGGCCGATCCGGCCTTCACCCTCCCGAGGCAGCACTTGACGCGCTGGAGACGGTTCTTCGCTGCGCGAACGTCCTGATCTCGCACGCGCGAGCCCGGACAGGCCCCGGCGTCGTTGTCATGGACCGGTACCTTCACTGCCAGCTCGCGCTCCGCCGTGCGCGCGGCCTGCGTGTGGGCCGGCTGCTTCCGTTCCTCCTCACCGTCCTGCCCACTCCTGATGTCGTCTTCTACTTCGACGTTCCCGTCGACGTGGCGCACGCGAGGATCACGGGCAGGGCCGTGGACACCGAGACCATCGAGCACCTGCAACGGTTCGACGACGCCTACCAGGGACTCGACGCTTTCCCGTCCTTCATCGTCCTCGACGCCAGCCGTTCGGCGGAGGAACTGGTCGAAGACATGCTGCAGGAACTGGGGATGTGCGGGCTGGGGTTGCAGTGACGCGCCCTCAACGCAATCCCGTCAGGATGCCGGTCACTCCCCCGCGGAGCCGCCCACACGCCCGAAGCAACTTCGAGCTCCTCGGCTGGCTGTTCATGCGGTGGTCCGGGGCCGTCCTACTCATCATGATTTTCACGCACCTGTTCGTGAACCTGGTGCTCGGGGATGGCATCAACCAGATCGACTTCGCGTTCGTCGCCGGGAAATGGGCGCACCCCTTCTGGCAGTGGTTCGACCTGATCATGCTGTGGCTGGCCATGCTCCACGGCACCAACGGGTTGCGCGTCATCATCAACGACTACACGGACACCGCCTGGATGCGCTTGTGCCTCAAGAGCGTCCTCCTGACCTGCACAGGCGTGATCATCGCGCTCGGATCGCTGGTCATCTTCACGTTCGATCCCTGCCCTCCCGGCGCCTCCGACGATGCGCTGCCCGCATGGTGCCCGACCGGGCCGCCCTAGGCCCGGATCCCCCAGGACAGATCCCTGCAGGATGATCCCGCCGTGCATGGACGTGCGACCCAACACCAGGACCCAAGCCCCACGTGAGAAGAGAAAGTGACTGTCATGCCCCTGTCGGACGAAGAACGATCCCGCTTCGACGAGCTCGCACGGCGTCTCGCAGCCGAAGAACCCGAACTTGCCCAACGCCTTCAACACACGATTTCGCCGCGCCGCACATCCCGCCGCCGGAAAGCGGCGTTCGTGACGATCCTGGGAGGAATACTGATCGTCCTGCTCTCCATCGCAGTGTCCATCCCGGTCGTCGGGATCGCCGGTTTCCTCACCATGATCGCCGGCGGTCTCATCGGAACGCCCCCACCTCGCCCAGAACGAACGGACGTGACGCCGCCAGCGGACCCAAAGGCTCCACGATCGAACACGACACCCCACTGAGAAGAACCGAGCCGAGCCAGAAGCGCCCGTGGGCTGGGACGCGCCACACCACAGCCCCGCCGACCAGTCGCACGCGGACACGTGTGGACAGCAGAACGGAAGCGATCGCCATGTCAGGGCGCCGGTTCTTCCCCTAAATAGGTGAAGTATGTTTCACTTATCTCAATGGAGGGTAGTATCCCCACATCCGGTTCGTCGTCATTACGAAAGTCCCTGAACTCTCCGGCGAGCAGGGTCGCATGAAGCGGCCGGGAGAGACCTCCAGCTGGTGCAACAACCGACTGGAAGCAGGCCACCATGACCCTGTCAGACCGCACGATGATCACCTCGAGCGCACATCACCGGCGTCCGCCCTCACCCCCACGTCCACGCCGGGTCGTCACGCAGGGCCTCATCGAGGGGGTACGAGCAGAAGCTCCTCCCGCGAAACACAGGGCAGGAAGAACGCTTGCCCTGAAGGCGGTGTACGTCGGACTGCTCGCTCTGACATTGTGCGGGTGTTCCTTCACCAACCCCGTGGCGACACAGATGAACGACTCGCTCACCGACGGCGCTCACGCATCAAGCGGGAATGTGCGGCTGCAGAACATGCTGATAGTAGGTACCTCCGCTCAGGAGCCTGGCCGGGTGCTGGGCACGATCATCAATGACACGGAGGAGGACCTCATGGTGGGTTTCAGCGTCGCGGGTCAGACCGAAAGCGTCCTCGTTCGCGGCGAGAACTCCGTCCACCTCGAACGGACGACACCACTGCTCGTCGATCAGGTAGGTGCCGACCCGGGCTCCGTGGTTCCGGTGAAGGTCACCTCCGCCGACGAGTCCCTGATCGTCAAGGTGCCGGTCCTGAACGATTCGCTGCCCTACTACTCCCCTTACATGCCCTGACACTCCCCGCCTCGGCGGCGATCCGTCACTCCTAGTGCAACTCATCGTCACGATGTACTCCTGTGATCTCGTGTCGCCCGCCGG
>NZ_ALPM01000004.1:7989-49753 GCF_000294595.1 Arthrobacter sp. TB 23
CTGGCGGGTGGGGCCGACTCGACCTGAGATACTCATCGAAACCTAGCGACGGGCGCTGATCGAGGTCGACCCGGGCACGACGTGCACGAAAAGGAACCCATGAGTCAGGACCGCTTGAAGAGGCGCCCTCATCGGCTCGTCCAGGACCTGATCTATCAGCTCTTTCACTTACGTTCGGAGCGGCCGCTCAGCAAGGAGGACGCATCGAGCAGGATCACGGCCTTCGTCTACGGAGACATCCTGATTCTGGCCGCGCTCATCGCCCTGTACCCGGAGGACCTACTCACCAGCAAAGCCCTGATCTACATCATCGGAACCGGTACATCGACGTTCATCGCACACGTGCTGGCCGAACATGTCGGCGTCCGGGTGACTGCACCCGACCAGGCCACGACACCTCACCTTCGAAAAGAGGCATGGCACGCTGTGCCCATCGCGTCCGCAGCGGTTGGGCCCGCGCTTTTCATGACGGCTGCTTTGGTGGGGTGGGTTGATCCGGGACTAGCGCTGCAGCTGGCGATCATCATCACCGTCGTTCGGCTGGCAAGCCTCGGCTGGGTGGTCGGACATCTTCGAGGCGAACGGGCTGCCCCGCAGACATTCATCCTGGGCATCGTCCTGGCCGCACTGTGCCTCGCAGCGGCGTTACTCAAAGCCGTGATCACCGCCTAGAACATCCCCGCCGTCGACGTCTCGGCCCCGCACCGGTCAACCGGAGGCGCGCAACGACAGGCACCACGGCCTGAACTTCCAGCACTGGACGGTCCCCCCGGGCAAGCTCGCCCTCACGCTCCTCCAGTTGATCGGCGCTGGAGGCGGCCCTCTCCCTGTCGGCCTGGCAGCGGAACGTCTCGCGCTACACATCCTTAACTGGCTCTTCGTAAACGAGAGTGTGGGTGGGGTGTAGCCGGGGTGATCGGTGTGGGCGCGTCGAAGGCGGGATAGAGGTCGAGGCCTTCCGATGATGGAAGTTCCTACGCTGCCCATCCGAAAGACCTCGACGTGCTCAACGCTACCTTTCATGCCCCTGATCTGACGACGTTCTGCCGGCTCGACGAACTCGGCTTGGAAGCCGTCGGCCAGCAGCTGTGCCCGGGTCGGGCGGTGATCGAATGCCGTGTCGTTCAGGCAAATCCGTGGTGCCGAGGCTGCGGCTCTGCGGGTGTGCTCCGTGACACGGTGACGCGCCGGTTGGCGCATGAGCCGTTCGGTCACCGGCCGACTACGTTGCTGGTGCGGATACGCCGTTACCGGTGCACCGAGTGCGGTCGCACCTGGCGACAGGACACGGACGCAGCAGCTGAGCCCCGGGCGAAGATCTCGCGTCGCGGACTCAGGTGGGCGCTCGAGGCGGTCGTGGTCGATCACCTCACCGTGTCCCGGGTCGCTGCCGGTCTGGGAGTGTCCTGGCATACCGCCAACAGCGCCGTCCTTGCGGAGGGCAAGCGGCGGCTGATCGATAACCCGCAGCGGTTCGACGGGGTGACCGCGATCGGCGTCGACGAACACGTCTGGCGGCACACCCGACGTGGCGACAAGTTCGTCACGGTGATCATTGATCTGACTCCGATCCGCGAGAAGACGGGCCCGGCACGGCTGCTGGACATGGTCGAAGGCCGCTCCAAACAGGTCTTCAAGACCTGGCTCGCAGACCGCCCGCAGGCATGGCGGGACGGGGTGGAAGTGGTGGCGATGGATGGGTTCACCGGCTTCAAGACCGCGACCACGGAGGAGCTCCCGGACGCGGTGCCGGTCATGGATCCGTTTCATGTTGTTCGGCTTGCCGGCGACGGGTTGGACCGGTGCCGGCAACGTGTTCAGCAGGCGACGCTCGGGCATCGGGGTCGTGCCGGTGACCCGCTCTACCGGGCCCGACGGACCCTGCATACCGGCGCGGATTTGCTCACCGACAAACAGAACGCACGCTTGGAGGCCGTCTTCGCGTCCGAGGAACACCTCGAGGTCGAAGCTACTTGGGGCATCTATCAGCGGATCGTCGCCGCATACAGGGAACCGAATAAGACACAAGGGAAACAGATGATGCAGGCAGTGATCAACTCCGTCACCAGCGGCGTTCCCGCAGCCCTGGTCGAGATCCGCCGAATCGGCCGGACCCTGAAACAACGCGCCGCCGACGTACTCGCGTTCTTCGACCGACCCGGCACCAGCAACGGCCCCACGGAGGCCATCAATGGGCGGCTCGAACACCTCCGCGGCTCAGCCCTCGGATTCCGGAACATCACCAACTACATCGCTCGATCACTCCTGGAATCAGGCGGCTTCAGACCCTACCTACACTCCCAATTACGATGAGCCACTTTAATAGGGTAGATCCGCTTATTTCCGGGGATTTTGGGGCTTTTGAGTGTGTGCGGTGTTGGTCCCCTCCCCCATTGTTTTTGCCTGCTGGCGAAGCATCGCGGAGCTGTTCTCCTCTGGGCTGGTCAACCCGTAGGGCGGTCTGTGTGCCGGGGAATCTGGGAGGAAATAAGCGACGTCGGAGCGCCGATCAGATTGGTTGGTTCCGGCCCGCTCAGCGCAGCTGAGTTGGGCGGTGCAGCGGGGACGCATAATCCGCAGGAATCTCAATGATGTTGTCAACGGATTCCTGCGGGTCGGTTAGGGCCCCGGTCACAATGAGGTGATCCACCAATGGGGCTTTGGAATCACGGGTGGGGATCCCCCCCCTCTGGATCAAGCGATCTCCTGTAGGGTTTCCGACCTGACACGTAGGGCGGCGGCGCAGAAGGAGGGGCAAACGTCAGGGGTTGCAGTAGTCACAAATACTTGGGGGTGCGGACGTTGTATCGGCTATGTCGCGGGTGTCGTGGTAAGGGCATTTGAGGCATCCAAACGTCTCAGCACGCGTCTCGCTGGTCGGCGTACCGCATGCACTGCACTGGAGCCCCGGTACCCGGCCGACTCGCCAGAACCCTGGAGTGCCGCAGGCTGGGCACAAGGAGCGAAGCTTATGGGCAAGGTCTTCGGCCGCGAGGCCGATTACTTCCATGCGTGTTGGGTTTGCGCTGGCACGCATGTCGGTCTCGATTAAGACCAAGCCGTTTGAAGATCGAGTCAACGCTCTCGAAAAGGCGCGCTCCAGGTCCTGCCAGCTCGCGATTCCCTTGCAGATGTACGTTCCGTCCTTGCCGTCAGGGCGAACGACCAGATGGTGTCCAGGAAACTGCACTTCACGGGCGAACGCCTGGGCTGCCGCCCACTCGCCGGTGAGCAGGTGATTGAAGTTTGTTTTCCCTTCGCCTATTCCCACCACCTCGAGATTGCGCTCGTTGTCCATCCAAACGATTAGTTCGATGTTCCACGGGAACATGCCGATGTAGGGATCCGGCCCAAAGGAACCCTCGCTGGCGATACCCAGCAACAGGCCCGATAATTCCATGCCCACCGATGCCTTCTTACGGGCAGTTTCCGATTGTGTTCCTGCGCGGGAAATGTCACGTGTGAAAGTACCGAGCAAGTCCGTGTCGTAACCCGTGACATGTTCAACCCGGCACCCAAGTGCATGCTCCAGCGCGGGTCCTAGCACCCGCTCCTTCCCATGTTGGGTCAGCAGAGCGACGCGTTCACCGGCATAGATTGCATGCGGGATTGGATCATCAGATTCGGCCTTGGTCACAACTCACCTTTCATGGAGCAGCAGAGGCTGAAGTGGCCGGCACCTCATCCCAGGTGCCGAGGCCGGGACAGTCCCCAAACCTTCGAAGACATCCTAATATACGAATTACGTTTCATGAATTGCAATGCGTATGTATGCGGCGATTTGTGAAATGCTGGCAGCACGAGCTTGCATCTGCGGCCAGTGAGTCCAGGGGACCCGGCAGGGTTCATTACTGCTCTTGTTCACTCCGTCGGGAAATAATCAGAGAGTCCTAATGTGGTAGACCCCATCATCCTTTTCTTCATTCTTGGGGCGCTGGCCGGGCTGCTCCGGTCGGAGCTGCGCCTTCCGGCGGCAATCTATGAGTTCGTCACCATCGTGCTGCTGCTGGCCATTGGCCTTAAGGGCGGTGTGGAACTCGCCAAGCAGCCCTTTGGCGAACTGCTACCCCAGATCCTGGCCGTAGTGGCGATGGGATTCTTCCTTTCCCTTCTGGCCTTCCCGGTGCTGCGCTACCTCGGACGCTTCAAACGTGCCGACGCAGCCTCCATTGCCGCCCACTATGGCTCCGTCAGTGTAGGTACCTTCGCCGTAGCCATCGCCTACCTGGGCACTCGACAGGTCGTCTTCGAAGAGCACATGCCGCTGCTTCTGGTGATGCTGGAAGTACCAGCCATCATCGTGGGCATAGTTTTGGCGCGGGGAGTCTCCAAGGAGACCAGGTGGAAAACGGTCGCTCACGAGGTCTTCCTCGGAAAAGGCATTGTCCTGCTCCTGGGTGGCCTGTTCATCGGCTGGATCGCCGGACCCGACGGCCTGTCCTCCATCGAACCCCTGTTTGTGGACATGTTCAAAGGGATCCTTGCCTTATTCCTGCTGGAAATGGGGCTGCTGACAGCAACGCAGCTCGGAGGCCTGCGCAAATACGGCGTGTTCCTAGCGGCTTTTGCCATCATCATGCCGCTGTTCTCAGCCGTCATAGGTGCAGGGCTGGGCTGGGCATTAGGACTGTCGGTGGGCGGAACAGCTATTCTGGCAACACTGGCGGCAAGTGCCTCCTACATCGCGGCGCCGGCGGCCATGCGCATTTCCGTACCGGAAGCCAACCCCACGTTGTCGCTGGCGGCATCCCTAGGGATCACCTTCCCGTTCAACGTGGTGGTGGGGATCCCGCTCTACCACGCCCTGTCCATCTGGATCCATACCTTCGCGAGGGGATAAAGCCATGGAAAGTCACCGACGCAAGCTCCTGACCATCGTCACCGAGGCCGTCCTCGAATCAACCCTCGTCCGCGACATCGAGCAACACCACGCCCACGGATACACCATCACCGACGCGCGCGGGAAAGGCAGCCGGGGCGTCCGCGGAGCAGGCTGGGAAGCGAACAGCAATATCCGTATCGAGGTGGTCTGCGACGCCGTGATAGCGGAAGGCCTTGCTGCACACCTTCGCGAGCACTACTACGAGGACTACGCCATGATCCTGTTTCTGAGCGACGTCGAGGTCCTGCGGCCGGCCAAGTTCTAGGCCTTCGTGCCCTCCGCGGGCTGCCCCTTTTCAGGCACGAGCACAGCAAGGAGTTCGTCAAGCTGATGGCCGGCATCAACAGGGTGCCGGAACGGGCGGCCGAACACCACAGAATAGATGTTCCGCCTGCCTGCCCGTGTCCTGGTGATGTAGCCGGCCTCGACAAGGTCAGCAGCAATCTTCTGGGCGGCACGCTCCGTGACCCCCACCGTGGCAGCCAGGTCACGTAGCCGTATCTGCGGATCACGGGCAATGGTCAACAGTACGTGGGCGTGGTTAGTCAGGAACGTCCACCCGATGCCGCTGCCTGACACTTCGCTTTCCTTTGCTTCAAAATCTTCAGTCGCCACCCCTTGGACAATAGCGGATCTGGGCACGACGAAAGCGCCGCCGGTCCCAATCCACAGCAAGCACCCACAACGCTTATGATCGCCAGGCGCAGGAATCGTCTCGTTACCAAGCCGCCGGTCGTAGACGGCTAGATCAGGCTGTAAGTGGTGGTGCCAGCGATACCAAGGTGTAAGTAGTGCCGTCGCGGAGCATGGCCCAGAGGACATTGGGCCGCCGTCGGGCGAGCGAGAGCATGGCCTGGATGTGAGATTTCCCTTCCACCCGTTTTCGGTCGTAATAGGCACGTGAGGCCGGGCAGGATTTAAGCGCCGAGAGCCCGGAGAGGAAGAAGACGCGGAGCAGCCGGCGATCGTATCGTCTTGGCCGATGGTGGTTGCCGCTGATCCTTCCGGAGTCCCTCGGCGCCGGCGCCAATCCCAACAACACCGGCGAACCGGTCCGCAGACTGAAAAACCGTCATATCTCCGCCGGTGGCACCAAGGAATTCGGCGGCAAGGACAGGGCCAAAGCCGGGCATGCTCAACAGCACCTCGGTATGCCGGTGTTCAGTAACCTTCTCGCTGATCAGCGCATCCAGTTCTTCCAGTTCCTCGTTCAAACTTGCCACTTCGCGGGCGAGGGCTGCGACAATCACCTGCCCGATGCGTTGGGCAGGAACGACGGTCTGCTGGGACTTCGCGGCTTCTACCGCAGCCGCAGCAACCGCTGCCGAGGAACGAGCACCGTGTTTCTTCAACCACGCCTGGATTCGCGCCTGGCCGGCACGGCGGATCCCATCCGGAGTCCGGTACTTGGTCAGCAACATCAGCACGGCTTTGGATCGGCTGTAATCGAAGGTCCGCTCCAGCGCGGGGAAATACTCCAGGAGCTGAGCTTTGAGTCGATTAATCGACCTCACCCGATCCGCCGACTTGTCAGCCCGCCGGGCCGTTAGGAGTCGCAACCCGACGCTGATCTCGTCACCGGCGCGCAAAGGCTGCAGGTCAGTCCGCATCCGGGCCTGGTCGGCGATCACAGCGGCATCCTTGGCATCTGTCTTGCCGTCACCCCTATAAATCTTCGAGGCGTGGTGCACCGTCCGCCCAGGAATATAGAGAAGGTTCTGACCATGACCGACAAGCAACGCGATGAGCAGCGCCGGTCCGCCATGATTCAAGTCCATCGCCCACACCAAAGGACCACCGTCCGATAAGTCCAGGACCGTGCCCAAAAGTTGGATGAGCGCCGCTTCGTCGTTGGGAACCTTCTGCGAGAGCAGCCTGTTTCCCTCGCCATCGATCACAACGCAGTGGTGATGGGCTTTGCCGGCGTCGATGCCGGCCCATAATTGCACCAAGAACAGCCTCCAGTCTGTTGGATGAGAAGAGCCCAGCAGATAACCGCGCCGTCGTGTCCTTATCCGGCGATCATGTCGCGTCTCTCAATCAGCGGTCGGGTCATCGCGGGGTGGCGGGCGGCCAATCCTACGGAGCCGTCACGTGCAAGCGTGCGGTCCACAGCAGCCAAGCCATACCCGCCTCCCCTGGGTGGCCACGACCCTACAATGACCGCGGAACTGAGCCCGGTAACAACATAAGAACAGCAGCAAAAAAGTCTTTACACGGCCAGACGCGTTGCGTATGACGGACACACGATTGCGGGCTTGAGGTCCCACACACAAGCCGGTAAGTGACCAAGACTGATGGAATGAAAAACTATTTGACTCCAGAAAATGGCCGTCAGCTCGTCAAAGTCGAGGGCCGGAACGATATCGGCGAGATCGTAAACGGTGGGCATAACTTCGGATCCGTGCGCGCAATCTATTGCGTCGGTATTCACTTCCCGGAGGACGGTTTCTGCGGCTACTACGACAAAAATCGCGTCACTTCTGTAGAGAAATAAGGGCTCGGACGGCTACGACCAGTGGCCCTGAATGACGGAGATTCCCCGGCCACCCACGGAGCAAAAAGAGGGTTGGCTGTCCGAACGGTAGTGAGGTCCGTTTCTGCGGTGCGAGCTAGCGAGCACCGCTGATTTGTTCGCCTGGGCCGGCTCCGTTCGGGCCGGGCAGCACCCCGCCGGTTTCCGGCGGGGGTGCTACTCCCCCGGTTTAGGCTTCGTCGGCGTAGTCCGCTTCTTCGGCGGTGAGTTCTTCCTCTTCGGCCTGTACTTGCGCGAACGTCTCCCCCGGCTGCTGCACTCCACTGTTTTCTGCCTTCACGGATTCCTGTGTTTCTGTGTTTCCGTGGTTGGTGATGATGGTTTCAACCTCACTGAGGGTGTAGCCCCATGTGCTGAGCTGGGTCAGGTAGTGCTTGGCAGTGCTGGTGGGGTTGCGCCATGACTGGCGGGTGAGGCTCTTCTCAAATCCTGCGAGGATGACGGCGAGGGTGTTGGTTTCGTGGCGTCCGGTGGGCTTGGCGGTGATCTTCGCCAGCTCGCCGTAACCGTCTTTACCTCCGAGTAGTTCGGCGGCGAATCCGGTGTGCTTGGAGAGGCCATCCGCAACGGTGTAGGAGTGATTCCCCATTGACTGGGCAATAAACCGCAGAGCGTTCTTCGGGGCTGTTTTGCCTTTGAGCAGGGTTTTGAGGAAGTCCACGCGGACCGTTTCGGCGGCGTCCCATGCTTTATTGTTTTCGATCACGCGGCGGCGTTCTGCTTTTTCGTCCTCGGTCATGGGCCCTGTCCGGGTGGCGCCGGGTTTGGTGAATCCTGCTGCTTTCCAGTCGGTATTGACCAACGTGATGCTTACTTCCCCGTTGTAGCTGATTCCGATGTGCGCGGCGTCTGCGTCGTCGTCGGTGAGTGGTTCACCTTCGATGGTGCGCAGGTCGCGGATATTCGCCATGGGGCCTTTGTAGTCGTAGTAGTTCAGATCCTCGTCAACGATCTTCAGTCCTTGGGCGGTGACGGTGGCCGCTGCATCGGCCATGAGCGCGGCGCGGGTGCGGTCGTCGCGGAGCCGTTGGGCGGTGTGGTCAAAGCTCTGCGGGTTGTGCGCGGCGGTGGTTTCGAGTTTGGTGATTGCTTCTGCGTCGCCGCTGAATTCCTCGATCACTGCGGTCATGTCCAGTGTCATGCCTTGGGCGAGTGCTGCGCTGGCGGTGTCATTGGCGCGGACTTTCAGTGCCGCGTCCACGGTGGTCTTTTTTGCGCCAGTCTTTTTCGCGATCTGGGTGGCTGAGACTCCGAGTAGGGAAAGCTGGTGGAACGCTTCGGCGCGGTCGTTGTCGGTGAGTCCTTGGCGCTGGTCGTTTTCCACGACCTGCTTAGCTAACCTGTCGGCCTCTGTGAGGCTTTCGACTACGTAGACGGGCATCAGGTCGAGCTTCGCTTCTACGGCGGCGAGGGTGCGCCTCTGTCCGTACAGGACGTGCACTCCCCCGCTGTCGGTGCGGTGGGCGACGACTGGCTGGATTACTCCGTGTTCTTTGATGGAAGCCAGGAATGCTTTGTCGAGCTGCACGTCGGCGCGGACGTTGGCGTCGATGGTCAAGGTGGTGGGGTCGATCATTTCGAGAACAGACATAGCGGTGTGCTCCTAGTTCGCAGGGTGGGTGGGGAACCTGTGGTGACCAGCAGTGTGGGTTCCTCTCCCCCGTTGGTTTTGCCTGCTGGCGGAGCTTGCGTAGCTGTGCCTGACGGAGCAGTGCTCAACGCCGTAGGGGCAAGGGTGGATCAATTCTGGGAGGAAATAAGCGACGTAGGAGCGCCGGACAGGATTGGTATGCGCGTAGCCGGCGGAGCCGGTTGACGCTGTGGAGCAGGTACGTATGATCCGAAGGACAGCAGCAAAAAGACGGTTGTTTAGGTCTTTACAGTCCGAAAGTAGAGAGGTCCCTTTGGGTTTGCTGTCAGCGTTCAGATGTTGAACCCGATGGCGATGACGCTCGGAGTGGTAAACCTGTTGTGCACATATGAACTGTGGGGCGCAGGATCGAGGTTGGAGCGGGCTACCACGCTCAGGGGGTTGTATGTAGCTGCAGGACTGCGGACACCAAGGCACTCCGCGATGGAGCCCGATGGTAAGTAACCTGGTCTTCCAACCAGGCGATCTGCCGATCATCGAGGCGAAGTTGAATCTGTATCCCTGCAGTCCCTCTAGGTCGTCGAATCCGGCGTGGCATTACCGAAGCGGTGGATTCTGTTTCCGGCCTAAACATTCGGCTGATTTCATCTGGTGTGACGGCGTTGAAAGCGTCAACCAGGAGATCGCTGTAGGTGATCTGTTCGGTCTTGGCGGCGTTCTTGACTCGTTCCAAGACATCTGGCGGCAGATAGACACCGACGTTGCGAGGTGCCCCTGCGACAGTCTGGGACGCTGGCGTTGAACTGTTCCTCGGTTGCACCTCTGGGCTTTTGACGGCTGGTGGCTTCGACTCAGACAGGGCCCCGACTTCGGCTTCACTTGCGGAGCCCATTGATGAGGTGCCGGAATTTTCGGCAGAACGTACTCTCGGTTTCAAGAGTCCTTGCAGGCTAGTTCCGCGCTTTATTGATGTTTCTTGGGGCTTGAAGGCTGCGGCCAGGTTTGGGCGGTCGGCGCTCATGCTGCTTGTCCACTTTCGATCTCATTGAGTCGGGAGAGGATCTCTCCAGTAAGGGCTTCGTATTCTTCAGCTAGCCCGCCGGCGTTGCGTGAAAAGAACCCCTCGCTGGGCTTCTGGCCCGCACGTAGGGCTTTCAACCGGTCTTTCTGAGCTTGTGTAACGGCACCTTCCAGTTCATGGAACAGTAAGCCCTTCTTGCGGGCGTCAGCACTCGCGCTCTCTAAGTTTCGGATACGAGTAGTGAATACCGGTGCCACGGTGCCGAGCATTTCTTCCAAGGTGCTGCGGACGCTGCGTTCCAGGCGTAGAGATCGCGGCCCAACCGCGAAGAGTACGATTCCCGCCAGCTCGAGAGCCGGGTTGCGATCGCGGACTGCTAGGAACCGGCGGGCTACGCGTTCGACGCCGTCAATGCTGGCGTCATCAGACTTGGTGGGTATAACGACTGCTGCAGCAATAGCAAAAGCACCTTCGACGAGAATTCGCTCGCCGGGCGGTGTGTCGATAATGATCAGGTCATAGTTGTCGGACAACGGTCGAATCGCCCGGTAGAGCATGTCTCCGAAGTCCCCTGCATCAGCGCGGTTAGCTCGAGAGAACATGAGTCCCTGGATGTCTTCAAGTGCTTGCCCACCGGGTATGACGTCTAGGTTCTCACGAACGTTTGCCAAAATTGGTGCTGCGGTGCCAGTGACAAGTGCGTTGAAAAGTCCTTGTCCGTCGTTGTGTTCGTAGCCGAGGTCTCGTGCCAAATCGCCTTGGGGATCAAGATCGATCATGAGAACTTTTGCGCCCGCGATTGCTGCGTATCCGCCGATGTTCGCAGCCGTGGTGGTCTTGCCCACACCGCCCTTGCCATTGGCGAAAGCTATGGTTCGCTCAATTGAAGTCGAGGCGGCAGCTGGTGCTGCCTCTGGGGTATGGATCGAACGTGCCACAGCTGTCACTTCTTCTCTGGATTGGCGAACTCTTCAAGCATCATTGCTCAAACTACTACCGAACCAGCGGTTGCAACGGTAGGTAACGGGGCGTGTCCCTTCATTACATTAACCGTCTTACTTCTAGTACACGTTACTACTCCTTTTCCTATATGACTTATGGCATGCGTTATGGCATTACGAACACCGTGAACATAAACCTCATGCGTTATTGATGCAGGCATGAGTCGAAGGACGATACGTATCCTCAGAGAGATGGCTTTTTATGCTGACCTATCAACTATTTGCTTCGTCGTCCGGCCAAGAAAAAGATCGGTCAGTGTGTACCCGTTGTCATCAGGCGCTTCTCTATCCCAAAAGGGATACGGCTCGTCAGGTTCCAACAGCTCGAGAGTCTTACCGGCCTGGCGATTGTCGAGCCAATTCCGCCATTGCAGTCGTTCGACACGATAGCGAGCCAGTTGGACAAACAGCTCTTCAAGAACCCCTAGATACTCGGCAATTGCCTTAAGGCTTGTGGCCCCAATCAATGACCAGTGACCATCAATTTTCTGAACGAGATTCCATGCTGCAAGGGTTTCTAAGGCTGAGGCGGTAGCTGCGGGGGAGAGGCCACTGGCTTGGATGATCTGTGACGTGCTTAACGGGACATCGCTGAGCTCTATGGTTTCGTAGGTGAAAGCTGCAGTTACTCCGAGACCTCGAAATGCTGGACGTAACGCATGGGTGTGCCCTTTGCGCCACTTTCGATTCTCTTGCGCTCTTGTGCTGTGGTCTGGAGTCTGAAGTTCATAAAGGTCACCTCGTGTGCCTCGGCCTTCTGCGGCAAGCCTGATGGGGGCATCCTTTGAGTTCGTCAGCCTCCGTAGTAGGCGAGCAACTGTCGTGTGATGGACACCTACTGCAAGAGCTAAAGAACGTACGCCGAATTCAATGAAGCGACTCCCTGCCTTTGCGGCTGCTTCTCCCAGTGCTCGAAGTAGCAAGCGCAAAGTTAGTCCTTCGCGAGTTCCCCTTAACTTCAGCTCGTATGTTTCCCTGGCGAGGTTCCAGTCTTTCAAGAATCGGTATTCGTCAGCAGAGCCAGGTTGCGCCAGGGGAGCAGGACCCCCCTGTGTATTAGGCAGGCTTGTGTAGCTTTTATGGTCGGACTTTTGGTGTGCAGGAAGTCTTCCGTGTTTTTTGCGGCATTCTGCGACGTAGCTAACGGCTTTCATCCAGTCGCGCCGGAGGGCGGCCGACCTCTGTTGGGATGTGTATCTGCTGTAGAAGCTCGTCATGCCAGCCCAGGTGTTGTTGTGCATGAGGCGCTGGACATCTGTGAGTTCCCAGCCGGCTGCCACAGCAGAGGCCAGCACCGCTTGTCTAGCTTCGCTGGGGGAGTCGTATGTTCCGGTGTTGTAGAGGCCGGTGCGGGCGAGTCTGTTTTTTCCCGATGGGAGATTCCGAGGGCCGTTCGAAAGAGGGAGATATTCTGTGTCTTCGATAAGTGCCTGTGGGGCGTTGCGTTGTTGTGTGACGACCGCGAGCTCTTCTTTGAGGGATCCTCTGAGTGCTTCCCAGATTGTCGGTGCGTTCCGGATGATTGCAGCGGCGTAAGCGTCGCTAAGCGACATGGTTAGCACTTGGTAACCGCCCCGTTTATGGGGGCTGCCAGGTGTACGGATGCATCCAACATCAGCGCTGCGGTGTGGGCCAGGGTCAATGCTGGTATGCCGCAGGGACATCGCTTCGACGAAATGGCGGGCCTCAGTGAATCCCACTCGTTTCGTAAGCGGAATGTAGACGTGCCGGCCCCCCGTGGGGGAGCAGTCTTCGATCCAGAGGGCTCCATGGCGGGTCAGCCAGCGTTGGACTGCGGTGACGTCGGTATTTACTTTTGACGTGTCCCCGTTGCTGACGTCGAAGTCGAGAGCGATGGTGGCGACTGTGCCGTCAGTCCCGCAGAGCCTGACGGCTGCGGGCACAGTTGGAAGCGTGTTTTGTAGACGTCGTTCGCCTGCTGTGGGGTAACTTTTGCCGCCGTCTTTGGACAGACGGACGCGGGGCTGACCGGCAATGAGCGTCGCGAGTGCCCGCCATGCGGTCTGAGCTGCTTCCTTGGCGATCGTGGGATTCCGCGACACGCCTCGGACAGGATTTGGGCATGAAGAAGGTGCGCTAAGGGGTGTGTGTATGATTGGATCAACTCCATAGCCGTGAGGGCATAGAAATAGCCCTTATGGTGGACGTTCAGAACCGAGGATCTTGGCGGATAGACGGAACTGAATGAAGACTTCGGGAGGCCCGTTTAGCGACGGGCCTTCTTTGTTTAACTGGCTCGGCTGATTGGCAAAGCCTCCTGACCGTACAGTGTGTCTACGTCGACGTTAATTAGGTGTTTGTGGACTAGGTCAGCGAGGTAGTCGCTGACACTTAGGCCTTCCGCCGCGGCTACGGCTCTTAGTTTTTCGGCCTCGTTTACTGGCATGCGGGTTCCGACGAGATGGCGTGCACCCTTGCTGCGGCGCCCGCCTCCACGATTTCCTGAGATAGCCATGGGTCCATTCAATGTGTAACTGTTTCCATTAAGTGGGAGGTAGCTCACTCGGGCGTGTCGCTTCATCACAGTCCTTCGGCTACGGCGGCTGCTGCTGCCAGCCAGGCACGCTGCGTGGCTGGTTTCAGGGCGGTGTGTCGGATGCGTCCGGCTTTGAGTGCCTGGTCATAAGGGACCGTGACCACGCGGCGGACCAGCGGCGCGAATCCGTCAGCGATCCTACGGGCTTCGTCGCCGTCCTCGGGCTTCCATTGGGAAATGATGACTACAGCGTTCTCGGCCAGCTGGGCTGAGTGCTCATCCCTTGCTGCGAGGGTTTGCAGGGTGAGCTTCGCGGCTTCGGCGCGGTCCTCCATCGTCGTGGTGGGGATGACGAGCTGATTGGTGTGGCCGATCATGGCCCGCCAGTTCGCGGCGCGGGCGGTGTTGCCGGAATCCATGATGGTCATCCGGTAGTACTTCGCGGCCACGGTATGAACAGCATCCACTTCGTCAGCGGAGATCTCGTGATCTCCTTCGTCGTTCTCATCCGAGCGCAGCACGTCGTACTTGGGGTCCGGGGAAGAATCGCCCGGAAATTCACGCTAAGGGCGCTCCGGCTCGGGCGGTGAAATTATATGGATCTAAGCGGCGGGCTCGCCAGCGCGTTTGATGGCACGGTAGACGGTGGACCGGGCTACGCCGAAAAGTTCGGCAATTTCAACAGTCGTGTGCGTTCCCGCCCGGTGAACGGAAACCAGGTGTGCTTCCTGGGCTTTGGAGAGTTTGGGTTGTTTTCCGCGTAGCCGGCCCTTTGCCTTGGCGACGGCCATCCCCTCACGAGTGCGGGCCCGAATCAGGTCTGCCTCGAATTCGGCAACCATGGCCAGGACATTGAAGAGGAGTTTGCCCACGGGATCGGTGGGGTCATGGACGGAGCCGCCGCTAAGCGAACAGAAGGGAAGGAGCTTTTAGGACGTTCTCAGTCGAGCCCCTTGATCAGTGTGCCGTCCCCATGGGCCACCCTGAAGGACGGGGGCATCCCGCTGGTTCCTGGCGCACCGATGGCAGCAGACGCCGTCATGGCCTGCCACTCGCGCCGTTCGGGGCGTGTAGGTGTTGGGGCACGGCCAGCGGTGAGCGTGCCCTGTCCGCGCCGACCCCGAACTCCTGGTCCTGGCGCCCGGCTCGCAACGAATGCAACCGGTCAATGGGTCGGGAAAAGCTGATGCCGGAGCTCCTGTTGCTTGCAAACGCCCGACTAATGCGACTCTTCAGTCGGCCACAGCCACGTCGGTACGTGGTCCCCGATTTCCACCCCGTGCCACAGGCAGCCGGGGTCGACGACGGTCGGGCCGACCCGCGCACTGGTGAGGTCGAGAATGCAGGTGCAGATCGTCGAACGAACAGGATTCATCCGCCGAAGCTATCAAAGTTGCAAGATCGACTTAGAGCGTTACGAACTGTAATCGACCATCGAGCGGGGGTTCGGCGAGGGCCCGGAGAGGATCCAAGTCATTCTTTGATTCTCCAGGCCTGGGGCGCTCGGCTCACGATCTGGTCGATCCCCTCCAAGTGGTGTTTGCGCTCGGGCACGATCACCGGTGTGAGCGGCCCGTCACGGTTCCGCGACGCCTGGATCTCCACCAAACCGATCTCGGTCAACACGGTCTCGAGCTAAGCCACACGTCGGACGTGTTCACACTTCAGCAGCAGTGGCGGCTCTCATCGTGATCGCCGAGGGCCACGTCTTGCTGAAATCGACGAGTACCAGGTCGGCGACCGTTCCCTCTGTGAGGGTGCCGCGGTCGTCGAGACCGACGCACGCGGCCGGTCCCGAGGTGACGAGACGCACGGCTTCTGGGAGTGTCGCGATTCTCTGGCTCACCAGCCGCACCACACTCGGCAGCAGCGACGTTGGAATGTAGTCGCTCGCGAGCCCATCCACCAGGCCAGCAGATACAAGCTCAGCCGCAGAAACATTTCCCGTGTGGGACCTACCCCGAACGACGTTCGGCGCTCCAGCGATGACGAGCATTCCCTGGTCTCGGGCGGCGCGCGCCGCTTCTAACGTCGTCGGGAACTCTGCCACCGAACATCCGAGCGCGGCCGCCGCTTCGACGTCGTCCCGCGTCGCCAAGTCATGACCGAAGAGCCGGATCAGGCCCTTCCGGGCAAGGCTTTCCAGCCATGCAAGCACGCGATCCCGCACGCCCTGTCGTTTCTCGCGGCTGCTGCGCCACCATTCGACGTGGTCGGCGGCGTCATCCTGCGACATTCCCTCGTTCAGCACGAGCCAGCGCTGCATCGTCATCGGATCTGCGAATTGCCCCTGTCCGGGCGTGTGGTCTTCATATGACACGACCGGCACACCTGCGCCCCGGCCCTCAGGCGCCGGGCTTCCGGAGCGGTCAGCAGGACGGGATAAGAGCTCGGCTCGCGGCTCAAGTTCCTTCTCGAGCAGTTCGCGGCCGTATTCGCAGCGTACGTCGAGCCGATGCAGGACCTGGTGGTCGACTTGCCTGTCGTCCGTGCAAGCGAGGGCTTCCGAAAGCTCGGACGCGGCAGGAGAGTCAATGGCGGTCCCTACAATCGATCGCTCCTGGAACGCCAGCCCGTGGAGGACCGTGGTGGTCCCCGCAGCTCGAAGGCGCGCACCAGCCGATGCAATGGCAAGACTCGGATCGAGGACGACTCCCGGCCGGGGCCTCATCTCGCGCGACAACATGTCGCTGTGGACGTCGATGAGGCCCGGCAGCAGGTATGCCCCGCGCACATCGAGGTCACAGGAGGCCCCGGGAGGATGCGGCCCGACGTGCGCAATCCGGCCACCACGCACGACTAGCCTGGCGTCCTCGATGACCACGTCCGGCAGCACGGCGGAGGCATGGCCGATCACCAGATCGCTCACTGCGCCGTCCGGGGTAAAGGGTGTCATGGCTGATCAGCCTGACATTTGCTTCTTGCCTGGATGTGTACGCCGCCTTAACTGCTGTGGGTTAACGGGCTGTTTCATCGGGGTTCACAAACCGTTGTCTCCCACAGCGCCCGGACTTCACAAGTCCTCTATACGTTTTCACTCGTACAGCGCACTCGTATAGAGGACTTTCATGATAGAGCTCGTCGATGTCAGCAAGACTTACGAAGGCGGCGTTCAAGCATTGGCCCGAACCGATCTGTCGATCGAGCGCGGAAAAGTCACCGTGCTGCTCGGCCCGTCGGGTGCCGGCAAGTCGACCTTGCTGCGATGCATGAACCTGCTCGTCAAACCCACCACCGGCTCCGTGCGGGTTGACGGGACGGCGTCACTCGACTCCCGCCGCGAATTGCGTCGACACCGCCGCCGCACGGGGATGGTATTCCAACACCACCAGCTGATCCCACGCTTCTCGGCCTTGCGCAACGTGCTCCTCGGCCGGGTCGGTTATCACAGCTTCTGGCAGAGCATCCTGCCCTCCAGTCGCGGCGACCAGCGCATCGCGCTCGAAGCGCTCGAACGCGTCGGACTGCTGGACAAGGCCCTGACCCGGGTAGACAACCTGAGCGGTGGCATGCAGCAGCGAGTAGGCATCGCTCGAGCGCTCGCGCAGCAACCGGACCTGATCCTTGCCGATGAGCCGGTCGCCAGCCTCGATCCCAACTCTGCGCGTCGCGTGATGGAGCTGCTGCGCCGAGTCTGTCAGGAGAGCGGCATCACCCTGGTTGCCAGCCTCCACCAGGTCGACCTCGCGCTCGAGCACGCCGACCGCATCGTCGGCCTGGCACACGGGGAAATCGTCTACGACGGCCCTGCAGCCGGGGTCACCGATGAGGATTTGCTGGTGATTTACGGCGGCGTGCCCGCCGACGAGCAGGCCGATGCCCTTCCACTGTCGGCACAGACCGTTTCGCTGCCGACTTCTGCTGACTAGCAAACGCTCAGGACTCAATAACCTCGACCGCCACCCCCGAGATCGACCACCTTCCGAACTGCTGAAACAGGAGTGAATTCCCATGCCTAGACCCACCCGCTTGGCGACTGCCGCGATCGCTGTAACGACTGCCTTCACCTTCGTCCTCTCCGGTTGTGGTGCCAGTTCAGAGGCAACCACCGCCCCGGAAACCCTCCGCGTTGCGCTGCTTCCCGACGAGAACGCGTCGGAGGTGATCAAGAACAATGAGCCCCTCAAGGAGCACCTCGAAAAGGAACTCGGGCTTGACGTCGAGCTCGTGGTGACGACCGATTACTCCTCGATGATCGAGGCGATGGCCCGCGGCCGCATCGACCTCGGCTACTTCGGCCCTCTGTCCTACGTCCTCGCCCAGGAGAAGGCCGACATCGAGCCCTTCGCCGCCCTGCAGGAAGTCGAGGGTGAGGACCCGACATACCAGGCAGTGTTCATCGCCAACGCGGATTCCGGCATCGAGGACCTCGCGGATGTCGCCGGCAAGACCGTTGCGTGGGGAGACCAGGCCAGCACGTCCAGTCACCTCATTCCCAAGGCCATGCTCGCCGAAGAGGCGGACCTCCGAGTAGACCAGGGTGACTACGAGGAACAGCACGTCGGCTCCCATGATGCTGTGGCCTTGGCAGTGCAGAACGCCAATGCGGACGCGGGGGGCATGAGCTTGCCCATCTATGAGCGCATGGTCGAGGAGGGGCTCATCGACTCCGAGACTGTCGTGAAAGTCCAGGAATCGGATCCCTATGCCAACTACCCCTGGACGATGCAGTCCAATCTGCCCGAGGACCTGAAGGAGAAGCTGCGGGCGGCGTTCCTGGAACTCGACGATCCCGAGGTGCTCGAACCATTCGGAGCCGCCGGCTTCGCAGAGGTTGCCGATTCGGACTACGATCAGGTTCGCGACCTCGCTCCGCTGCTCGACATCGATCTCGAGGATTACCAGTGAGCAGCCCCGCGGTCAGCGTGCCGCGCGAGGATCGCAGAGAGCAGGAATACCAGCGAATCACCGACCAGGCACAATCCGGCTGGAGGCGCTCGTTCTCCATCACGGGCTTGATCCTCGTCGCGGTGATCCTGAGTGCCTGGGCCGTGGGTCTGCTCGACGCCAACCGCATGGTCACAGGCCTCGCCGACATTGCCGACCTGCTCAGCGAGATGTGGGTGCCGGACTTCACCCATCTGAACAGCTGGTGGGGGCCCCTGCTCGACTCGATGACAATGAGCATCGCGGCCACAGCACTGGCTGTGCTGCTCTCCGTCCCTCTCGCATTGCTCGGAGCACGCAACACCTCACCGCACCCGGCGATCTACTGGGTCGCGCGGCTCATCCTGAACGTGCTGCGATCAGTGCCCGAACTGATCATGGCGATCGTATTCGTCGCCGCCGTCGGCTTCGGCGCGCTGCCCGGGGCTTTGGCATTGGGGATCCATTCTGCCGGCATGGTGGGAAAGTTCTTCGCCGAAGCGATTGAGCACGCTGCCGAAGCCCCTGTCGAGGCCGCCAGGGCGACAGGAGCCGGCCCGGCCCAAGTGATTCTCCACGGCATCCTGCCCCAGGTGCTGCCGCAGATGGCCGACGTCACCGTCTACAGGTGGGAGTTCAATTTCCGAGCGTCGGTCGTCGTCGGGGTCGTCGGCGCCGGCGGCATCGGCTTCGAACTCATCGCCGCCCTGCGAACCCTCCAGTACGACGAGGTCGCCGCAATCCTGCTCGTCATCCTGGCCACCGTGACCGTAGTCGACGCTCTCGGCGGAGCGTTGCGAAAGAGGTTCCAATGAAACAACACAGTCGACGTCCGAAGGTCGTACTGACGCACCGCGTGCATGCGCCGATCCTCGAATTGCTCAGCGAAAGCTGCGAAGTTGTCGCCAACCAGAGCGACAGCAGTCTCCCGGCCTCCGAGGTGCGGCGCCGCGCAGCAGAGGCCGAAGGATTGATGGTGTTCATGCCCGACCGGGTCGATGCAGAGCTCCTCGACTCATGCCCCAACCTGAAGGTGGTCGCGGGAGCCCTCAAAGGGAACGACAACATCGACGTCGAGGCTTGCACAGAGCGAGGCATCTGGCTGACCAGGGTCGAGGACCTCCTGACCGAGCCCACCGCAGAACTGGCGGTCGGACTGCTCATCGGGCTCGCGCGGAACATCACCGCCGGGGACCGCCGGGTGCGCTCGAATTTCGCCGGGTGGCGGCCGACGCTCTACGGGAGGACCCTCGTAGGATCGACGATCGGCATCGTAGGGGCAGGCAACCTCGGCCGGGCTGTTGCACGGATGTTGCGGGGATTCGCACCCGAGTTGCTCTACTTCGACCCTGAACCGCTATCGGCGGCCGATGAAGCACTACTCGACATCCGGCGTGCGGACCTGTCCGACCTGCTGGAGCGCAGCGACGCCGTTGTGGTCTGCGCCCCACTGTCGGCGGAGACAGTCCACTTGCTCGACCGGAATCGGCTCGAGTCAATACGACCGGGGGCGCTACTCGTCAACGTCGGCCGCGGCTCCGTCGTCGACGAATCCGCGGTGATCGAGCTCCTACGCGCCGGACAGCTCGGTGGCTTCGCGGCTGACGTTTTCGAGTTCGAGGACCTGTCCCGACCGGACCGGCCCGCTGCCATCTCCGCCGAGCTGTTGGCGATGCAGGACCGCACGCTGTTCACGCCACACCTGGGATCTGCCGTGGCCGCGACTCGTCTCAAAATTGAGGAGCACGCCGCCACTGCCATACTGCAGGCCCTTGCAGGGCATGAACCACACGGAGCCGTCAACCGCCCGTGTGGCGTGGGATCTGCTGGAACGCCTACTGCCCTATGATCGGTCCTATCGGGGTCCGGGGAAGAATCGCCCGGAAATTCACGCTAAGGGCGCTCCGGCTCGGGCGGTGAAATTATATGGATCTAAGCGGCGGGCTCGCCAGCGCGTTTGATGGCACGGTAGACGGTGGACCGGGCTACGCCGAAAAGTTCGGCAATTTCAACAGTCGTGTGCGTTCCCGCCCGGTGAACGGAAACCAGGTGTGCTTCCTGGGCTTTGGAGAGTTTGGGTTGTTTTCCGCGTAGCCGGCCCTTTGCCTTGGCGACGGCCATCCCCTCACGAGTGCGGGCCCGAATCAGGTCTGCCTCGAATTCGGCAACCATGGCCAGGACATTGAAGAGGAGTTTGCCCACGGGATCGGTGGGGTCATGGACGGAGCCGCCGATGCTGAGCTTGACCTCGCGACGGGTGAGTTCGTCAACGATGTCCTTTGCATCGCGCAGGGACCGGGCCAGGCGGTCAAGCTTGGTCACGACCAGGGTGTCCCCGCCCCGGCAGGCCGCCAACGCTTGCCCCAGTCCGGGCCGTGCCCTGTTCGCGCCGGTGAGGCCTTGGTCGGTGAAAGTCTTTTCCGGTGACACTCCGAGGGCAAGCAAGGCGTTCTTCTGCGCCGTGAGGTCTTGGTCATTGGTGGATACGCGCGCGTATCCGATCAGGAGTCCGGTCATGGTTTTGAGTGTACCGTTTAGCCCCCCATCACCGGGCTTAATTGCGGGCACGGTATACGGGAATCTGACATGTGCGGAAACACGCGGTTTTGAAAAAAGTCCGAAGTCGTCTGCACACGCTCCGCTGGCCGACCCTGTATTGAAGGGCCACTCCCCCGTCATTCCGTCGCTCTCCTTGTCTTGGAAACGTGTCTCGACGCTTTCTGTCTTAGACAGAGCCGCTTCCGAGCTTTGTGAGCCGCATTATCGGATGAGGTATCTAGAGATCGCTGTGGGCGAGCCGAACATGCTCAAAGAGCTTAGCCTCACGACCCCCGGCTGATATTGCCGAAACGGTGCAGGGGTGGGTGGGTCGTGGTGCGTCAGTGCTGCACATCATTCGTGACAGCTCGGTCATCGGCACGGTCAGGCTCGAGGACAAGGTTCGCGAGGAATCCCGGGCCGCGGTGAAGGCTCTGCAGGCGCGCGGAGTGAAGGTCGCGTGGTTTAGGTGAGCCTATCCTGCGTGGATGGATCCAACCGCCGGGTGTTGACTGCTTCCATGACTGATGCGCAAGCCCCTATTGAGCCCCATGACAGTGGTGTGGCGGCACGGTTGAACTGGTTGCGGGCTGCCGTGCTGGGCGCCAACGACGGGATCGTGTCCACAGCGGCCACGGTGATCGGGGTCGCCGGGGTGACGAACACTCTCGCGCCGATCCTGATCGCCGGTACCGCCGCCGTGGTGGGCGGATCGGTCTCGATGGCCCTGGGCGAATACGTGTCGGTCAGCAGCCAGAAGGACAGTCAGGAAGCACTGATCGAGAAAGAGAGGCAGGAGCTGCGGGAGGATCCCGACGGCGAACTCGACGAGCTTGCCGGGTTGTACGAGGCAAAAGGGCTCACGCCTGCCACGGCCCGGCAGGTTGCTGTCGAACTGACCGGCCATGATGTCCTGGCCGCCCACCTCTCAGCGGAACTGAACATCGACGAACTCGAAGTCGCAAACCCCTGGCATGCGGCGTTCGCGTCCGCTGCAGCGTTCGCGGCCGGTGCCGTCCTGCCGATGCTCGCGATCCTCCTGCTCCCGGCGGACGTCCGCATACCCCTGACCTTCGTCGCGGTCCTGGTGGCACTGACGATCACCGGGGCTGTCAGCGCCCACGTCGGCGGGAGCTCCCGGCGCCGCGCCATGCTCCGACTCGTCATCGGCGGGGCGCTGGCGATGGCATTCACCTACCTCGTCGGAGCCCTCCTTGGCACCACTGGCATCGCATGATCAATCACGCGCCGATCTGAAGTCACCCAGGTAACTCCCTGCAGGTACTCAGCCAACGCAGCCCCGTCGAGGCCTAGCTTCATAAGCAGGGCTCACACTAACCGCACGTCCCATTCACGTTGAAGGAGTCATCCCATGATCGAAATCGGTGGTCTACCGGCGCACATCCTGCTCATCCACGCCGTCGTGGTCCTCGCGCCGATCGCCGGACTCCTGGCAGTCCTGTTCGCAGTCGCACCCCGGCTGCGCCCCCGCCTGGCGTGGCTCTTGGGTATCCTGGCGGTCCTCCTCGCACCACTGTCCCTCCTGACAGCGGAAGCTGGCGAACAACTCGAGCGCAGCATGCCCGAATCTGCGCTCATCGAAGCGCACGCAGAGCAAGGAGACCTCTTCAAAGCCCTCGCCCTGGTATTCCTCGTCGTCGTCGCAGCCCAACTCCTCACCGCATTCCCTCAGGCCTTGATCCGGCCCCAGCGGCTTCGTGGTCTACGAGGTCTTCTCAGCACACGCCCGGTTCAGATCCTCGCCGTCGTCCTCGGCGTGGCCGGCGGACTCGTCATCATCTACCAAAGCATCATCACCGGACACTCCGGCTCTGCCTCCGTTTGGGGCGGATAGACCTGTGCGACTGACCGTCTCACAAAAACAGGTCACCCTTACCGGTGCGGTAGGGGTGACCTGTTCGTGTTTCGTGGGGGAGGTTAGGCGAGGGTGGTGGCGTCGATGACGAAGCGGTAGCGGACGTCGGAGTTAAGGACTCGCTCGTAGGCGTCGTTGATCTCGTCGGCTCCGATGAGCTCGGTCTCGGGGTGGATGCCGTGCTCGGCGCAGAAATCCAGCATGTCCTGGGTTTCGCGGATCCCGCCGATCATGGAACCGGCCCAGCTGCGTCGGCCCGGGATGAGGGCGAACGCGGGGACCGGGAGGGGCTCGGACGGCGCCCCAACGTTCACGAGGGTCCCGTCGACCTTGAGGAGGCCGAGGTAGGCGCCCATGTCAACGTTGGCTGAAACCGTGTTGATGATCAGGTCGAACGAGTTCGCGAGCTCCGTAAAGGTCTCCGGATCCTTCGTGGCGTAGTGGGCCTTCGCACCAAAGCGGAGGGAATCGTCCTTCTTGGAGGTCGTCTGCGAGAGCACGGTGACGTCCGCGCCGAGCGCTGCGGCGATCTTCACACCCATATGGCCCAGACCACCCAGGCCCACGATGGCCACCTTCGTGTTCGGTCCTGCCTTCCAGTGGTGCAGCGGCGAGTAAAGCGTGATCCCTGCGCAGAGCAGCGGGGCCACCTTATCGAAGTCGAGGCTCTCGGGGACGCGGAGCACGAAGTCCTCCGTGACGATGACGGCCTGCGAGTAGCCGCCCTGGGTGATGGTGCCGTCGACGGGATCGACGCCTCCGTACGTCTGGATGTTTCCCTTGCTGCAGTACTGCTCGTCGCCGCGAACGCAGTACTCGCACTCACCACAAGAATTGACCATGCAGCCCACGCCCACACGGTCGCCAACCTTGTGCTTGGTGACCTCGGAGCCGATTTCGCTCACGGTGCCGACGATCTCGTGGCCGACGACCTGGGGGTACTGAATGTCTCCCCACTCGCCGCGGACGGTATGGATGTCGGAATGGCAGACGCCGGAGTAGGCGATGTCGATCAAAACATCCTTCGGGCCGACGGCGCGGCGCTCGATGGTGGTCCTGATCAGCGGTTCGGTGGCAGACGGTGCCGCGATGGCGTTGACGGTGCGCATGATTCTCCTACGAGGGTGGTGCGGGAATGATGGACGTGCGGGTCCGGCTTCAAAGGATGTCGAGGCCGATACGTCAGCAACTCCACCGCGTCCGAGGTCGGGGCCGCCGCGGACGCCAGTCCCAAGCATATCGACCGCTGTGAGCTCCTCACGGGCGAGGGTGAGGTCGAACACATCAAAGTTCCACGCGATGCGGCTAGGAGTGCTCGACTACGAGATGGTCTGTCGCCCCCGCTACAGGTGCCAGCGAAACATCAGCGGCTCAATGCATGATCAGCGGTGTTGCCGGCGTCCGCTGAGGAGTCCCGGCAACACCAGTACTACTCACGTGTTTCGCTGTAGTTTGGCCAGCTGTCAGCGGAAGTCACCTCATCATCCAAGGCGATTTTGGATGCCAGCTGACTCAGATTCGGATCCATCGCAGGAACGACGCTTCTCGTCTAAGCACTTCCGATCGCCAGATACCTATACACCGTCGCCCGGCTGGCCCCGATGATCTTCCCAATATCGGCCGGTGCTACCCCTTGAGATTTCAAATCAAGGGCGCGCTTGACCTTCGCATGGTCCGCGGTGACTTCCCGTCTGCCAGCTTTCCTCCCATACTCCGCCGCTGCAGCCATACCTGCCCGTGTCCGCTCAGCCAGTTGATCACGCTCTAGCTGCGCAAAAGCTGACATCACCGTCAGCATCGCCCTACCCATCGAACCGGTCGTGCTGATGCCCTCGGTAACACTGCGGAAGTGCACTCCCCTGTGCTCCAAATCATCGATGAGGGCCAGCAGGTTCCGGGTGTTGCGTCCCAGCCGGTCCAGTTTCCACACCACCACCTCATCCCCCGCGCGGAGATGATCCAGGAGCTTGTCGAGCTCGGGGCGGCTCGCCCTCGTCCCACTCACCCCGTGATCGGTAAAAACCCGCTCACACCCAGCCGCTTTCAAAGCCGCGTGCTGCAGATCCGCGTTCTGCTCCAACGTGCTGACCCTCGCATACCCAATACTTCCCATAGCCATGTCTCTCATACTCAACAAACGTCACTTTCATTATTGATGAGAATATACCTCGTGAGACACATTGCTGGGACGCCACGCCACTTCCAACTCCCCCGCGAACACTGAACACCACCGACCGACCGCCGACCCCAGCCGTAAGTCCAGTCAAACGATCCTTTGTTAGGACAGGACAGCCAGCCTTGGTGGATCGAAGGTGCCCAGTATCGTCTGAGGATTTTATACGCTTCGTGGCGACGCTCAGTGTGATCGCTACTTTGCTGGCTTACGGCGGAAGTTATGGCCTGGGACCGAATTAAAGACGCATTCCATTCACGCAGATACTGCTACGGCCGCCAGACGACGAAGTCGCGGCCGTAGCAGTCGTTGCAGTCGCATCTGGGCCAGCCTAGCTTCTCGTCCCAGAAAAGCGCCGATGACGCAGTGGGACCAGCATAGATCTCCCAATTGCGGTGGTCGTCCACGAGCTCCTCAATGATCATCCGGCCGATGTGAGCTCCGCTGCGCTGCAGGTCTGCACGAACCTCGATTGCGTCGAGTAAGACGGCTCGGGTTGCCCGTCTATGCGTGTGACTCGAGTACGTGGGGGTGAGCAGCATGCGCGCCACTTCGTCGTCTCCGTCGAGCGAGTACGACCGCCACTGGTGATCGGTACGTCCCATCGAGCGCTCTAACCACATCGAGGGGGTGAAGCCGATATCATCGCCGTAGTTGGGCTGCCACAGTCCATTGACGAGGGTCGTTTCCACCAGCACCCACCTAAGCTTAGTCATGCGTCGAGTCTCGCCGCCCGATCTGGGTGGGGTGGTAGGACGCGCCGGTCGAACGGTACTCTCTTCGATCATCAAGTATCTTCACGCGCTGGGGTTTCCACTGGCTGCCATCCCAGTTGCGGGCCGAAGTCAGCTGATGGGTTCTTCGCCGGAGCTGGCCGTGTCGCCGTCGCTCTCGCCGACCTCAAGCTTGAAGTCTCCCGACCAACTCACGACGGGTCCGTGCCAGTCGTACCGCGAAAGACCCTTCAGGTCGGTTAGTACCATCGCCCCGTTGATCACCTCCAGTACTCGGAAATCAGCAGATGTCTGGCGACTCTGGCCTCGCAGCGTTACCTTCGCGAGTTCACCCTCCTCAAAGACCCACTCATCACCGTCGGACATCCATGTCGTCTTAGTAGCCATGTCGCGATGCTACAGCAGCCCACATACATGCCTTGAGCGCCAAAGCATCCCCATGAGCACTTTGCTGGCACAGTGAGGGACCGGCTTACGGGCAACCGGGGTGGCGCAAAAGCTGCATCCCTGAGGTGTATGGAGCAAGGAGGTGAAGTTGCTGCGTCATTGACGCAGCAACTTCACCTTGTGTGGCTCGCACGTGTATCTAGAACCTGGGCAGGGCCAATAGGTTGTTGTTCCACTGGCGATCGGCATGGTCAAGTCCATTTGCGTGGTGTAACGCGTTTGCCGCGTGATTCTTGGGTTGCTTAGGCGCTGAGCGCCAGGTCGGGCTGGGTGTCCTCCTTCTTGTCCGTCTCGGCGGCGGGTGTGGTGCCGACGGCTTGTGATTGCTGGATGAGGTCGAGGCCGAGGTAGCGGCGGGACTCGGTCCATTCATCGTGCTGCTCGGCCAGTACTGCGCCGACGAGGCGGATCAGGGCGGGGCGGTCCGGGAAGATCCCGACCACGTCTGTGCGCCTACGGATCTCCTTGTTCAGCCGTTCCTGGGGGTTGTTGGACCACACCTGGCGCCAGAGTCCCTTGGGGAAGGCGGTGAACGCGAGGATGTCCTCGCGGGCGGCCTCGAGGTGGTCCGCGGCCTTGGGCAGCTTCTCGGCCAGGGCCGCCAAGACGCGGTCGAACTGGGCGTGCACGGACACCGCGTCGGGCTGGTCGTAGACCGAGTGCAACAGGGTCTTGACCCACGGCCAGCTGCTCTTGGGCGTGGCGGACATCAGGTTGGCCGCGTAGTGGGTTCGGCAACGTTGCCACGCGGCACCGGGCAGGGTCGCGCCGATGGCGGCGACGAGCCCGGCGTGGGCGTCTGAGGTCACCAGCTTCACCCCGGTCAGGCCGCGGGCGCTCAGGTCGCGGAAGAAGCCCAGCCAACCGGCCCCGTCCTCGGCGGAGGAGGCTTGGATGCCCAGGACCTCCCGATGGCCGTCGGCGTTGACCCCGACGGCGACCATCGCGTGCACGTTCACCACGCGGCCGCCCTCGCGGACCTTCAGGACCAGGGCGTCGGCGGCGACGAACGTGTACGGTCCGGCGTCGAGCGGGCGGGTGCGGAACGCCTCGACCTGGGCGTCCAGGTCTTGGGCCATGACCGAGACCTGGGACTTCGAGAGCTTGGTGATCCCGAGGGTCTCGACGAGCTTCTCCATCCGCCTGGTACTGACGCCGAGCAGGTAGCTGGTGGCGACCACGGTTGTCAGCGCGGCCTCCGCGCGGCGCCGGTGCTCGAGTAGCCAGTCGGGGAAATACGACCCCGAGCGTAATTTCGGTATCGCCACGTCCAGCGTCCCGGTCCGGGTGTCGAAGTCCCGGTGGCGGTACCCGTTGCGGGAGTTCGTCCGGTCCTGGGAGCGGGCACCGTAGTCGGCGCCGCAGACAGCGTCGGCCTCGGCGCTCATCAGGGCGTTGACGAAGGTGGTCAGCATCTGGCGCATCAGGTCCGGCGAGGCTTGTTCGAGCTGTTCTGACAGGAAGCGGGCAGGATCGATAACATGGGGTGCGGTCATCGCGTGGTCTCTCTTTCGAAACGTACTTTGGTAGGTCGTTTCAAGAATCACGCGGTGGCCGCCTCACGTTCGGGATCAACACGCCCGAGCCCGGGCTGTTACACCACGCTAATGGGCACTACTTCGGCATGGGTGCGGAGGTATGGGGCCGCGTTTTCAGGGTGAACCACACCCACCTCTACCCGCGAAGAGCCGGTCCCTACATATGCCCGGCCCTTTTTCACGTCAATCCACTCGACCATCGCCGGCTTGTCGCTAGTTCCAGCGCCGTTGGTCTCTTCGTTTGTCCACTTGTAGCTGGTGATGTGCTGGTGATCTTCCGGGAATCCCTCGACGTGTACGTGTGTAATTCTTACTGCCATGGCTTACTCCTAGTTTGGACTTATGTCTTGTGCGTGTAGTTCCCGTCGCTGTCGAGTGTGCGGGACCAGGCAGGGGGGAATATTGAATCCGCCCCTGAGCGTCAGACCTGCTGTGTGATTGTTCCGCTGGGGTTCCTGCGCACGGTTGAGTCGGTGACGAACCTGCCCGTCGCGGCCGAGCGATTCACGCTGCGTCCATTCCCTGCCCCAGCGCCTACTCGCTCCGTCGTCGTGGTCCGCGGAGACCGCGCAGCAGTGGCTTTCGTGACAAACCGTCCCGTCCGGGCGCTGCGGCTAACTGATCGTGCCATGGTGTCCTCCTCAGAACACTCATCCGAGGGGGAGGGTGACCATTCTTGGCCGCCGATGACTCCGTTAGAATCGCTAGTACCACTAACCATGGAGCTTGCGGTCCTGACCTCGAGTTGCTGGGCGGATCCGCTGTAACGGGTCCGCCCTTTTTGCGTGCCGGGACATCCCGACATAATTAGTGTAGTCGCATCATGCTTAGGGCGCAAGGGTGATGTTAGTAAGCGAGTTGTGGGCTATAGTTACATCTACTAAGTGGGCGCTTCCTGTAGGGTGTTATTCACATCAGGGGTGAAGGACGGCTTACGGAATGCAGGTGGACTACGAGGACGAGGATCTCCGGAAACTCGCCTACGAGCCAGACCATCGCACTTCTCGTTGGGCACCAATCGTTACAAAGGCTTTTCGGCGACGGATCCAACAGCTGCATGCGGCGGTTACTGACCAAGATCTCAGAGCATTGAAGTCCCTCCACCTAGAGAAGCTGAAGGGTGACCGTGCTGGAACATGGTCGATTCGAATAGACAAGCAGTACCGGCTTATTCTTCGGTTCCAGACGCAGGATGGCGGGCGAATAGCCATCGTCGTTGAAGCCGTTGACTACCACTGAAGGACTGATAGTTATGGCCCCCGAGCTCATTGAAGCTTTCCCTCCTGGGGATTTTCTTTCCGAGGAGCTTGAAGCACGTCATTGGTCCCAGAACGACTTCGCCCAGATTCTCGGACGTCCGGCGCAGTTCGTTTCGGAGATAATCGCAGGCAAGAAGGAAATCACCCGAGAGTCAGCGGCTCAGATCGGAGCAGCTCTCGGTACTGGCCCGGAGTACTGGCTAAACCTTCAAAACTCCCATCTTCTGTGGAGCCAGTCTCAGAATGTCGACGCTCGCAGGGACTTGGATGAGGTCAAGCTCCGTGCTCGAATGAACGAACTCGCCCCGGTATCTCTACTTCTCAAGCGCGGCATCCTGACTGGCAGGTCTTTGGCGGAGCAGCAAAGTGAACTAGTCGATCTGTTCCAAATTGAAAACATTGAAGACGCTCCGCGCTTTCTTGCAGCAGCACGCCGTTCTAACCGTGATGAAGAACCCACCCCAACTCAAAAGGCCTGGCTGGCCTGTGCTCGTAAGCATGCGCAAAAACTTGCGGTTAGTGAATACGACGTCGAAGGACTCACGAAACTGGCTGAACGCTTGTCCGGAATGGTCTCGGTCTCAGATAATTTCGCAAAGCTTCCCGCCGAATTTGCTGCCGTTGGAGTGCGTCTTGTCTACGTCGAAGCATTCCCTGGAAGCAAGCTGAACGGGGCCTCGTTTCTTCTTGATGACGACAACCGAAAACCGGTAATTGCTCTGTCGGGCCGAGGTAAACGACTCGATGTAGTCCTCTTCACTTTGCTTCACGAGGTGGCACACATCGTACTCGGGCATGTGACACCCGAACGTCTCGTTATTGACGAAGAGTCATCCAGCGAACCGACAGAGCTCGCGGCCGACGAGAGGGCCGGCGAATGGCAGATTCCAGGGGGACTCCCTACTCCGCCAGCAGCCGTGCGTAGGGGCTGGATCGATTCCACCGCTCAGCACTTAGGTGTTCATCCAGTGGTTGTACTCGGAAGACTACAACGCGATAAGGTCCTTGACTACCGAACCGCTTTAGCAAGAGGAGCGCCGACCGTGAGCGCGCACCTAGACAGCTGGAGTTAGATAGACATCGACCGTGCCAACGACTAAAACTTGTCTACTTCGGGCCGTACGAAATCGTGGCTCGACGCTACCGGGTTTTGTAGACGTTTGTGCAGCTTCCTAAATGCGGCTATTCGCCATAGAGCCACTTCTTGGACTGGTGTGGCCGACGGATTGGTGCCAGCAGCAACCGTCCGTTAAGGGTTCCCTTGCGGGCGGGGATATGTTCAGGGAAATGTTGCCTCGTTTAGGTCTCCAGGTCCTCATCGGGGTTCCTCAATGGCCGAAGTTCCGTTCCTGTGGCGCCTGCAGTGAAAGAGTAGCGGCCCAGCATATTGATGTGTTCCGAGACCAGCGGCGAGAGCCGTTGCACGTCCTCGTCTGCAACGATGTGGCCGCGGTCGCGGAGCCCGGTGAGTGCGGCTTCCAGGTAGCGGGTGTTCCATAGGATGACGGCGTTCAGGACCAGGCCAAGGGTGCCGAGCTGGTCTTCCTGGCCTTCCCGGTAGGACTGCCGTATCTGGCCCCTCCTGCCGTGGAAGATGAGTCTGGCCAGGGCATGCCGGGATTCCTGCACAGTCAACTGGGTATGGATTTGCCGGCGGTACCCCTCATCGGCATCGATGAAGTCCAACAGATGCTCGGTCTTGGCAATCCTCCCGTACTCCGCCAACGCCTTCCCGAGCAGCGTCGGTGCCCCGCCTCCCTGGGTGACCCGCAGGACTTCCGAGGCACGCACGGTCCCGGCAGTCAGGGACCCGGCAAGGCGGAGCATGTCCGGCCAGTTCGACGTGATGAGATCCAGGTTGATGCGGTTGCGGCCGGCCACCGCGTTCAGCTTCCCATAATCCGCCGTGGCGTCGATGCGCCAGAACCGTTGGTCCGGCAACCCGGCCAGTCGGGGTGAGAACCGATATCCGAGCAGCGTGAAAAGCCCGAAGACCTGGTCCGAGTAGGAGGCCGTGTCAGTGGCGACCATCTCGGGGCGTTGGCCGCCGTCAAGATCGAGCAGCCCATCGAGAATGTGCAGGGAATCGCGGACCGTTCCCGGAACCACGACGGCGCCCAGGCCGGAGACCTGGTCGTTGAGATAGTTCAGCCAGGTCAGGCCGCGGCCCTGGCCGAAGTAGCGCGGATTTGCCCCGGCATTGACGGTGGCCACCGGCACCACGAACCGCATCCCGTCGACGGACGCCAGCAGGCCTGTGCCCCAGCGTTGCGCGAGTCCGAGACCGGACTGGGCCTTGATCAGGCGGGCGTTGGCCGCGCGCAGCGTATCGGCACGCACATAGTTTTGGTCGACGTGGCTCAGGCGTCCACGTGTCAGGGCGGGGTGGCCATCCCTTACCACCGGTGTGAGTCCGACGTTGCAGGCCTCGGCCACCAGGAGGGCTGCGACGGAGACATCGAGCTGGACCATCCTCGCGGAGGCCTCCGAGACGTGGCTGAATTCCGAGAGGAATCCCGTCCAGGAATGTACTTCCAGCAGCACATCGGGCAGGTCCACCCTCGGCAGTATCCCGGAGACCATCCCCCGCAACTGCGTCAGGGACTCCGGGACCTTTTTGGCTTCCAGGGGTGAGAGGTGGACTTTGCCGGCATCATCAATCCGTACCGTTGGATTGTCGGCCAACTGCTCAGCCACCGCACGATATCGGGCATCAAGGCGGTGGCGCACACCAGCCAGATGCTCCGTTGGCTCTTCCGGCAGCTGGAGTGCCCTCAAGGTCTCTTTTTTGGTGGCCTGCCACGCCGGATCGGTCAGCAACCGCGCCCGAGGGTCTCCCCAGCGCCGCCCGCCCACCACGAAGATGTCCCGGCGCCGCAGCGCCTTGTGGACGGCCACCGTCACTGCCACCGTGTAGGCCTTGCGGTCGATTTCCTCCGAAGCCGTGACAAGGCGATGCCAAGTTGGAGAGAGTACGGACAGATCAACCTCGGCGGGGTCTTTCTTGCGGCCGTCCAGAACTTCCGGCAGTGCCGTCAGCGCCGCCAACGTTGGCGTCCCGCCCGCGGTGGCCCCGAAGGGTGCCGCCTCGGCCAATGCTGGCAGGAACGAGCGCACGGTGGCGAACCGGCGCAGCATCTCGGCCGCGGTGTCAGCCTCGGCACCCTCGGGATTCACCACTTCGTTCACCACCTCGAGCGCGGCGCGTAGCTCGGACAAGGAAACCTGATCGGCCAGCACCGAGGCGGCCTCTGCGCCGGAATATTCCGTGTTGTCCAACACCTCGACCAGTGTTTTCGCGGCCTTCGCCAATTGCAGTGAGGCCTTGGACAAACGGGGCAGGGACTTCAACCGGGCGGCAGTGGATTCCCTGGTTGCCTTGCGCAGAACGCGTTCGTTGACAATGGCGTCCAGGGCATCACACAAATCATCGGCAACCTCCGACGTCAATGCGCGCACGGCACAAAGCAGTGTCGCACCCCGGCGCTGTCCCGATAGTCCTCGAAGCGATGAGGCCTTGCCCGCCAACCCGTAGCGGGCAAGGGCGTTCATCCGGCCCTCGGGGATCATCTCCACATCGATGGTCCCGGCACCCAGGGCCCGCAGGCGTGCCAGCCGCTCCAACTGCCGCAGCAATTCCGGCACCGAGACCCTCGAGGGCCCGGTCCGCAGCCGTTCCCACGCGGTCAGCCGTGACCCCTCCCCAACGCGAAGCAGACCTTCCAATTCCAGAATCAATGCGGGGCCGGCCGCGTCCACCAGCATGGAATGGAGGCGGTCATTTGCTCCGGAGCGGACCTCTAAAACCAGTCGTGTCAACGTGGAGACGCCGGGGAGAAGGACCTTGCGCTCACGCAGCCAGAGAGCTGCCCGTTCAAACAAACGCACCGGTCCCTCCGACGAAGTCCAGGCCCGGGCCTCCAGAAACAGCCTCAGCTCTTCGTACCTGGCCGGATCGGAGAAATCCGCATACCCGTACTCGGTGGAGATTTCCGCGGCGTGCTCGTACCCGGTCTGTCCCCGCTGCGCATACAGCTTGAGCACGGAAGCATCGGCAATGCCCAGCTGCCCGGCCAGGGATTCCACCACCGGCCACGGAACAGCCAATGGATCCGTCAAAAAACGTCCGACTACCCGCACCGTGATCAGTTGAACAGCAAATCCCAGGCGGTTGTGCATTCCCCGGCGGCGACCAACCACCGACAAATCGGCATCGTCCAACCAACAGAAACGTTCCAGGTCCTCCGCTGGTACCTCGTCGGGGAATCCGCTGAACCCTGCGACCTGCTCATCACTTAGAAAATCGACCGCCATGTCACCCATTCAACAGGCCGCTGACTCCTTAGCGTGAATTTCCGGGCGATTCTTCCCCAGACCCCTACTTGTCCTCGGTCTGGTGATGCACGTAGTGCGCCAGCAGAGCGTTATGGGCCAAGGGGGAGAGCAACTGGTCCTGATCGCGCAGCAGGTCCAGCACGCTCGATGAATGCGGGCCTTGCTCGGTGCGCCAGCCTAGAGTGCCTTGGTTCTCGTTGTTATCCCACGCAAGCACACCGCCGCCGCCGTAGCGGGCGAACACAGCCGCCAGGGCTGCAACGGTCGGGGTCTTGTTCGCACCGCCCTTGCGGTTCACGACGGCGATAGTGCGCGGTCCCGGCCAGTGCTGGGAGACGGCGTGAATGTCGGCGCGTTCGGCCACTTCAGATTCAGAAGGGCTCATACGCAAACCCATCCGGCTCATAGCACCACGGAATCCCAGGGCGCTGGCTGAACCACGGGATCACAGACCAATCTAAAGCCGGGCCTAGGGGCGACGTGTCGCGTGGTACTTCCCGGCGCAGTTGGTAGGGCTGCATCTGTCTCCTTATCGAGTGAAGGACTGTACCAATATGGCACAGTCCTTCGATTCACAGCAATTAGTTCGACACTAGCTCTTCCATGCCCATTGAATCAGCTTCTCCTTAGCATCCTCTGCTGGGACGTCGATCGACCTTGAGTGGAATGCCTCTCTAAAGAGGGTTCTGACCGACTTAGCGGTACGGAAATACTGGCCATGTCTGTCGATTCGACGGGCAGAGACGCCGAGGTACCGGGCGGTCTCCTTGCGGTTCATGCCGGCCTCGATGCAGATTCTGACGGCACGGAAGATGACGGCGTAGGAGGCCTCGTTCTCGGAATTGGCCTTGGTCAAGATGCGCTCTACAGCGATCTTGGCCTCTGGTGGTGTCTGACTCATGTTCTACTCCTCACTTGATCGACAGGCCGGTGTCGAATGTCTTGCGTGCCAGCTGGCGTGACCTGGCGAAGGCGAAAGCCCACAGTCCGAGGACGACGCAGGCTGTCGATACGTGCGTGACCAGCTCGAAAATGTAGAACGCTTCGGCCCCTGCTCGTAGTTCCAGCGGGTAGCCGATGACGCGTGCCATCGAGAGGACGAAGCCGACGAAGATCAGCCTCGAGGCCAGCCGGCCGAAGCGCAGCGGGTTCCTGCGGCTGTCCCGGAGGACCGGCAGCAGGAGGGGCCCGAGCACGTAGGCGGTGTAGGCGAGGACGATCCCCTCGTTCCATTCCACCGCGGGCTGCTCTTGGTATAGCTCCAAGCGGGGTGACGCCTCGGGAGTGTCCGCCATGAGGAGCGTGATGAGCACCCCGGAGGCCGCAATCACGCCCGCTAGGGCGCCGCGCTTTCCAATGATCCAGCTGGTGGCCGTCTCTGAGCCGTAGGCGATAGCAAGGTGAAGGCCGAGGACCGCTACGGCTGTCATGGCACAGCATTTGGCGATGAGGTCGGTGCCGTTGGAAATGGGCACGAAGATTTCTAGGAACTGGTAGATGCCGGGCATGGAGAAGACGTAGGCCGCGGTTAGCAGGATTCCCATGAGGGCCAGCCGGCCGCTGGGTCGCAGCAGTGCCCGCGCCCCTTCTGGGGTCGTTTTAGACGTCAGTCGGTGGAATGTGAGGCCGCCGAGCAGGATCAGCATGAAGCTGACTGAGATGGCGTAGATGCTGTCGTTCATCCGATCAGATCCGTAAGTTTTTCCGCGTATTCGAAGGCTTCCTTGCGCTGCCGGAGGCGGCGCTGGAGGAGATTCAGCCGTTGCTGGATGAGTTCGACCAGGTCCTCGTTTTTCATCACCATCAGGGCCGTCTCCCGGACGTCCTCGGGCCAGTCGCCCTCTTTCATGGTGATGAGTCCGACGACGACAAGCCCCGCGACCATCGACGTCCCGCTGACCCGGGCAGCAGTAACCGCCTGGATGGGGGTGAGCTTGTTCTCCGAGATCTGGCTGAACAGGTAGGTGATCGCCGTTCCCGTCTTCTCGGTCACGTCGTGCCGGACGTCGCCGGTGTCGATGGCGTCGATCCACGCGCGATGGGAGCCGTCGTGGGGGAAATCGATCTTGACCTTGTCATTCCGTGGGAACAGGTCTTCGTGGAAGCGGTGCTGCAGCTCGACCATGAGGTCGGCGTGGTGGACCTGGCTCAGGACTTCCGCGGCCGTTGGTGTGCGGGGCCGACTGTCGAGGTCTTGGTACTCCTTGAAGTCTGCCAGTGCCGCGATGGGATCAATCCCGACGCTTCGGGCCACACCGACGACGGTCGATTCCGGGACGTTACCGCGCCGGATCTGGTTGCCCACCGTGACGCGATGCAGCCCGGTCAGGCGGCCCAGCTCGCTCGCTGATGTGGTGATACCGCGTCGTTCGAGCCATTGCTTGAAGTCAGAACCAGAAACAGCCACGGCACCTCCTTCAAGAGAGCACTAGATGGGCACGGCATACACGCATAGCCGTGATGTCAGAATCTAAGCTATTATAAGAACTAAGGAATTGGCATCAGCCTTCTTCCTCACCGTCTCAATTTTACCGGGCAAGTCCTAACCAGTCTGTGCCCGTCACACCCCGGGGAGGTAATCGTGGACGAAGACGAGAAGCGCGGAGCGTCACCGCTACTGGCCCTGGTGATCCTTGTACCTCTCCTGGCGGGACTGCCTGTCGTCGGCATCGCGGGAGCTGCGATACTCATGCAGACCGAGGAAATGCCTGCTGGGTGCGCCGTCTCCGCAGTAGGTGAGACCGCCGGGGGCATTACTTCGACACCGGCGATCCCGAACGGCTGGGGTGATCTGGTCGACGCCGCCGCGAAGACTGCCGGTCTGCCGGTGAGTGTGGTGGCGGCGCAGTTGAAGCAGGAATCAGGCTGGAACGAAGGTGCACGGAGCCCTGCAGGGGCTCAGGGCGTGGCTCAGTTCATGCCCGGCACCTGGGCCATGTACGGGGAGGGTGGGGACCCGTTCTCGGCCGAGGACGCCATCCCTGCCTACGGCCGCTATATGGCGGCCCTGAAAGAGCAGGTGCAACCGCTGGCAGGTGACGACGCCGACCTACTGGTGCGCCTAACCCTCGCCGCCTACAACGCCGGCTTCGGTGCTGTGCAGGCAGCCAAGGGCATTCCGGCGTTCACGGAGACCCAGCAGTACGTCGAGAAGATCCTTTCCTCCGGACAGAGCAAGTTTTCTGCCGACTGCACGGCGCCTGCGGGCACTATCGCCTGGGACGGCGACCTCGGCGATGGCGAGTGGACCAACCCACTACCGGGTGGTGTTTTCACCTCCGGATACGGACACCGAAATATCCCGGGCCTGCCCGCGTGGGCGCAGGACCACGTCGGGGTAGACCTCGCGACCCCGGGCGCCGGAACCGGCACTGGCGGCCCGGTGATCGCACTGACTGACCTGCGGATCACGGGTTTCAACGACAAGGACGGGTGTGTGATCGCCAAGGAGGACGGCGACGATCCCGATTTCGGGTTCGCGTTCTGCCACCTCAACGCCTACAGCGTGGCCGTGGGCGACAGGTTAAAGCGCGGCGACGTCGTCGGCACCGAGGGCAACAAGGCCGGTCTCGGGCTGGTCGCCACGCACCTGCACTTCGAGATTTACAAGCCGGAAGCACCGGAGGTCGTCTACCCGAACCAGGGCTGGAACCTCGACCCGGAGCCGATTCTGAAAGAGAAAGGAGCGTGGGTACGATGACCCGTCGCTCACACACCTACCCGTACCGGGCCACCGCTCTCGCGGTCTCGATGATCGCCCTGACCAGCTGCGCCGCTGACGCGCCCGCATCGGAAGACGCGGCCCCGATTTCCGCTCCCACGGAGGTCTACGAAGGCTCCCACACATCGCTCCCTGCCGATGAGGTCCTAGGTAGGAACACGTTCGCCTCCCCGGAGGATGCCGACCGTTCCGACGTCGACTCGACCGCCCGCGTGGCGGCGCTGATGCTGCACTCGTGGGATACGACGGTGGACCGCACGGAGACAGCGGCCGCGGTGCGCGCCATACCCCTGATGAGTGCGGAGTGGGCGGCGAACCAGGTGGAGCCTGAGCGCAACGCGAGCAACGGCGAATGGCTAGAACCAGCCGAATACGGCGCTTACAGCGTTCCCCAGGCAGTTCCCGCGATCGGTGACGCCGCGCAGGACGTCGCCCCGGACAAGGCCATTCGGGTCCTCGACGTGACGTGGCGCTGGGTCGCTCGCGACGAGACGCCGCTAACGAGCGGCGGTCCCCGGCAGGTAACCGTCTACCTCGAGAAGACAGAGGACCAATGGGACGTCGTCGGACACCAAACCCGCGACATGACCGCCTCAATCACCGGGGTGGGCAAGTGACTCCTGCAGTACATTCCTGGCCTGTCATCCGCCTCACCATCGGCGAGGGCCAAATTGTCGCGGACGCGAACGGCGACGTCCTGATCTACCCGGTGCTCGACGAGGCGTCCGCAGCCGACGTCGCAGCCGACGCAGCCGCGGAAGCGTGCCGACGTCTGGGCCTTACTGTCTGCCGAGTGCAGGGCCACACCGACGACGGCGAGGTCTACGAAATGATCGTCGACGCCGAACTGGGCACCCTCGAAGAACGAGAGGACACCACCCCCGTCGGCGGCGGCACAAATACGGGCACTGCGCGTAGCGGCTCGAAGGCTGCACGCCGCCGCACTCCTGCACGCCGGAAGGCTGTGCTGTGGGGGAGCGCGGGCGTCCTGGCGGTCACGGTCGGGTTCAGCGCCTTCTACACATTGCAGGACAGCACGGCCGAGCCGGTAGCGACGGTCTACACGCCGCCTCCCGCGCAGCTGCCGATCCCGGCTCCTGCCGGGTGGGACACCTACGGCGACTGGACGACACCGATGACCGGCTCAACCTTGAAGGCGATCCTTGATCCTTCGGGACAGCCGGTAAGCGTGGACGGATCGAAGCTGATCGGCCATGACCCTCGGACAGGCGTGGAGAGGTGGACGCGCACCGCCCCATTCACGGTCGCGCAGCTCGCCCTATTCACCCTCGATGGGCAGTCGAGGGTTGCGGCCGCAGCGGCCCGCGAGCTGGTGCTGTTCGGCGACGAAGCAGACCCGATCCGCGTCGACGTTCCCAAAGACGGAACGATCGTCCTGGACGGCGGTACAGCTCCTCGCGTGGACCTGCCGAACAAACGGACCCTGATCGTCGCAGCCGACGGCAGTACGGCGGCACGGGTGGTCCCGGCGTCCGCGGAACCCATAGAAGCCCTCGACGATGACCTGGTGGCGGCCGACTCGCGCTCCGGACGGATTTGGCGTGTCACGCAGGACTCGGCAGCCCTCCCAGCCCCGGCGAAGCTGCTTGCACCGTCAGCCGGAGCGGAACTGGTCACGGTCCTTGGATCCGTGAACGGGACGGTCGTCGCGGCATGGAAGACCGACGACACCACCACCATCGGCTTCTATGCCCTCGGGGACACCACCGACGCGACGGAAGCGACGCAGGTGGGCATCGTTGACGTCGAAGGAACCGACGTCGCCACCTCCGGTATCCAGGTGGACCGGGAGAACGGCCTGCTAATGGCCGGCACCATCCTGGTCGACGTCGACGCGAAGCAGGCCCACCGCCTGCCCGGAGCCGGGAAGCTCGCCGCCGGCTACGCCTGGGTGACCACCAACACCGAGCAGCTGCGCATCAACGCGCAGGGCGTCACCGAGACCACAACCGATGCGGCCCGTGCGGCGATCCCCGACGTCATCACCGACAACGGCAAGGCAATCACCCGGGCCGAAGGATCCTCCACCGGCCTGCTGTATGCGCTGACACAGGTCGCACCCCGACCCACAGCAACACCGAGCCAGTCCCCTAACCCGTCTTCTACTGCGACTTCAACTCCGAGCCCCACCTCGACCGTTTCCCCGAAGGAGAACCCCTGATGAGAATGACCGCTGTCATCGACCCGGCCGGCACCCTCGAGCTTGATTTGGGAGGCGAGAAAACCACCTCCCCATACCTCTCGGTTATGGACGCCCGCCGCTCCGTCATGAGCACCGCAACCGACCTCGCGGCCGAGACGAGCACCGCAACCGAACTGCACATCGAGGACCCGTCCGGCTCCCGCACAATCCTCGTCCAGACCGACGGCGCCATCGTCGAGCAGCCCGCCGAAAGTGAACCGACAGAAAGCGGCCCAGTACAGCCCGCCGAAGCAATCGAGCCTGCGACGTCCCCGATCACGCCAGAAGTGCCGACCGTGCCGGAGGCCGCGGTGGAAGCAGCAGCACCCTTCGCCACTCCTGTTCCTGTCCCTTTTCCCTCTCCCGTTGAGGTTGAGGCTCCGGTAGTTCCTAAGACCACCGCATCGGAAACGGTCGCTTCATCAGCCGTCGTACCGGCAAAGACAGTGGATCCTCTGACGACCCGCAGGACGGCGATGCCGTCGTTCGTCGACCGGCCGGACGCCGATTCACCGGCACAAGTCGGGGTACGTGGTCTGCTGAATCAGTTCGGGTTGAAGCTCGCACCGTCTCCAGTGGAGCTGGAGCAGCGCCGGGACGAGAAGACTGTCTCTCAGCACTGGGCCGGGCCCCGCACGATCACGGTCCTGAACCCCAAGGGCGGAGCGGGCAAGACGCCGACGGTGATCTGCCTGTCCGCTGTGTTCGCCCGCCTCGGCGGATCCGGTGTCCTTGCGTGGGACAACAACAACTCGCTTGGCTCCCTAGGTTGGCGGACTTTCGACGCCGGCCACGAGGCGACGGTGGTCGACCTCCTCGAGCAGACGGACTACTTCATGACCGCCGGCGCACGGGCCGGGGATCTGGCGTCCTACGTCCACCACCAGCCCTCGGACCAGTACGACGTGCTGCGAAGTGATGACCGGTCGGGGGCAAAGAAGCGGCACGAAGTCACCGGCGACGAGGTCCACCGCCTCTACACGGTGGCTGCGAAGTATTACCGGCTGATCCTCATGGACTCGGGCAACACCGAGCGCGGGGACAACTGGGAGGCCATGATTGGGCACTCCGACCAGGTCGTCATCCCGGTCAAGTCCGTCGATGACGCCGCCGAAGGCGCATCCCGCGTCCTCAGCGCCCTGCGGGCAGGCGACGAGCACGCGCAGTCGCTGGCGGACCGCGCCGTGGTGATCGTCCTAGGGTGCACCCCATCGCACGGTCCGGCGAAGCTGAACGAGCTGGCGGAGTCCTTCCGCCCCTTCGTGAAGTCGGTCGTCACTGTGCCCTACGATCCATCACTGATCGAGGGCAGGATCCGGTTCTCCTCGATGCTCCCGCAGACCCGCCGCGCATGGCTCCGGGCCGCCGCGCAGATCGCGGAGGGACTGTGACCGTGACCCCGCAGCGCAATCCGTTCGTCCACGAACCGGAGGTCGAGCCGCAGGAAGACCCGATCGACGATGACCCGATCCTCGGGCAGCGCGAGTCACTCAGGGGCCCAAAGAACATTCAGCAGACCCTCGCCGCAGAGCCTGTCGAGGAAGAGGAACCAGCGGCCCCTGTCGCGGTGACCAACGCGACACTGTGGTTGGTCGGCGCGTCCGGCGGTGTTGGCACCAGCACCCTGGCGGGTTTGTGCTCGGAGAACGTCGTCGATGAATCCGAGCGGAAGCCGACCTGGGCAGGCCGGGCCCTGTTGGTCTGCTCCGCCAGTGCGTCCTCCCTCGAGGCCGCGCAGCAGCTCGCCCGCAAGTCCGCTTCGGGACAGCTGCCCTACGAACTGGTGGGCCTCGTGATCGTCCACGACCGACCCAAGAACCGGCTGACGAAGCCGACCCTGGACTTCGCGCGCGGGGTCGCGCGGATGTTCCCGGTTGCCATGACGGCACCGTATGAACCCTCGTGGCGCGAGGTTGGCGTCACCCCACAAGCTTCCGGGACACGGCTGAAAAGCGTGCTCCGGAAAATCGAAAAGATCGCCCGCTCCGGGCACTGAGAAAGGGAACTCCCATGTTCGGAAACACTCTGGCAGCACACACCCTGACCACCATCAACGCGCTCACTCCGGTTCGTGAAGGATCGCTCTCGGCTCAGACCTTTACCCCGACGCAGCCTCCCGGCACCGAGGGCCTGACGCAGGTTATCGGCTGGGTTCTGTGGGGCGCGGGCCTGGTCCTGTTTGTGTTCTTCATCTTCGGTCTCGTCTCCGCCGGTAGGAACCGCCGGCAGGGCAACGAGATCGAGGCACCGATCTGGCCTATGGTCGCTGCCTGCCTGCTGGGCGCTTCGGGCGCAGTGTGGACTGCAATCACCTGAGCGAGAACGCCCACCCATTTGATCGAGAGAAGGACACACGATGAGCACACAGGACACCACCCACCAGCCCAAGGACCGCCCGAAGTGGTTCGGAGCGGCGCTGATGCTACTGGCCCTGATGCTGGTCGGCATCCTTGCATGGAGCCTACGGGTATTCATTTTCCCCAGCAACGACGAACCGGCAGCGGAACCCACTACCTCTGCCTCGCAGACAGCACCGTCGCCTGCCT
>NZ_ALPM01000004.1:49759-71288 GCF_000294595.1 Arthrobacter sp. TB 23
CGTCGCGGACGCCGCGTGGGACTGCCAGTCGGACCTTAACAACGACGACGTATCTGTCGCTGACACTGCTCCCACCGTCGAGGAATGGGTAGCCGGCGGATACAACGTCATCCCGTTCTCGGAATTCGGCGGTTGCCAGAAACAGCCCTCCGGACTGAGGGTCGGGTACGCGCACACTGAGACCGGATCGCTCATGGCCGCGGCCACCTACTCCGTCGCACTCGATCCTTCCGTCAATGATGAAGCGGCGCAGGACCTCGAAGTGGCGATAGCGGAAGGATCTAACCGGGTCCTCCTGGGAGAGCGAGCACAGCGCATCCGGGACGGCCTCGAGCAAAGCGAAGACACCTCTGCCATAACCCGCTTGACCCTGCTGGGCTACATCCAGAACAGCTACACCGACGAGGCAGCGTCCTACCGGTTGATCTATTCAGCACCTGATGCCTCCGGTCTGGAACAGACACTCATCGCTCAGGTTGATCTGGTGTGGGAGGACGGGGACTGGAAGCTCGACCCAGCCTCCGGCACCGAATTGGTAACCGGCAGTCGCTATCAGGGCCAGCCGTACGTCCAGTGGGGACCCAGGGAGTGATTGGTTGGGCTGGAGACCTCCTGGAAGGTGTTGCAGGTAGCGCGGTCCAGAAGCTGATCCAGTTTCTTGCGGGCTGGCTGGTGCAGGTTTTGACGGAGATGATCAACTTCGTCGGCACCTGGTGGTTGAAGATCGGCGCACCGGATATGAGTGCAGGGTCCGCGACCGACCGCATCCAGCAGTCGACGTTGGTCTTCGTCGGGATGGCAGGTGTCATCGGGACAGCGTTCGCGCTCATCAAGCTTGCCCGGGACCAGGACCGTGCCTCGACCGAGAATCTGGTCATGGGCATGGTGCGGACCATCCTGACTACCGCCCTGGCCGTTCCGATGGTGGGCCTGCTGTTCGGCGTGACCGACGTCCTCGCGCCGTGGCTAGTAACCACGATTTCGGGCTCCGCACAGGAGGACGGGCTCGGGTCCGCGATGGGCCTGGATGCTATCGCGGGAACCACGATGACCATGCAGCTCGCCGGCATCGTCCTGTTCGTCGTGCCGCTGGCCCTGCTCGGGGCGATCATCAATGCGGTCATCGTCATCTTCTCTTACGGTGCGGCGATCGCCCTGTGCGGGATCCTGCCGATCTTCGCAGCCGCATCGCAGACCGAGCGCGGCCGGAAGTCCTTCGACAAGGCTGTGGGTTGGTTAGCGGCCGTCGTCCTCTTCAAGCCTGCCGCAGCGATCCTGTACGGGGCGGGACTCGCGCTCCTGAAAGGCATCAACGGCAGCGCGGACAACGAGCTCGGGAACACCGCGATCGGCCTGATCACCGGCCTCGTCATCATTAGTAGCGCCTGCATCGCGATGCCGGCCCTGGCGAAGGTTCTCGTCCCTGCTGTCAGCGCAGGACCGCAGGGCATGGGAGCCTCCGGTCTGGCCATGGTCGGCGGCGCCGTAGCTCTTGGAGCAATCACCGGAGGCGTGGGTGCGGCCGCCGGCGCAGCGGCAGCAGGTGGCGGTGGGAGCGCCGCAGCAATCACCGGTGGAGGGGTCGCAGCGACTGGCGCAGCCTCAGCGGCGGAAGCTTCTGGCACCGCCGGTACAGGAGCAGCAGGGGCAGCCGGAGGATCCAGCAGTAGTGCCATCCCAGCAGGCGGGGGTGGAAGCGGCGCCACCGGCGCCGCGACGCCTGGCGGTACAAATAACACCGGCGGCGGAGCTGGTGGCACCAAGCCGTCCGGGGCAGAACAGAGGCCTGAGCAGCCCACCGCGCCGGCATCGGACTCAGGTGGCGGGGCATCTGGAAGAAGTGCTGGGAGTCCCGGTGGAGGTTCTAGTGGCCCTTCGGGCGCAGAGCAGCGGCCGGAACGATCCGGGGCAGAGACGTCCACGGTCGGTGATTCCGGTACTGGTGCAGGCAGTGCCGGCAGCGGTGCCGGTGGTGCTGGCGGAAACAACGGGCCCGGTTCGAACGGACCAACGGGTGCACAGCCTCAGGCGGAACGGACCGGCGCACCTGCGGAATCGATGACGGGGGCACCGTCCGGTGCAGGTGATGGCAGCTCGTCATCTGGAGGACCAAGTGGGGCAGAGCCCGCAACATCAGGTGACAAGGCTCCGACGGAAGCACCTGGGGCCGCGCCCGCGACCTCGCCGACGGCTGAAGGTTCCCGGGCCGGTGCGCCGTCCGGGGCGGACAAGTCAGCCCAGAACCAGCAACGCCTCGAGTACGCACTACGGGAAACAGTAAGAGACATGGAACGCGCAGTGGAAAGTGGGGATGACAGTTGAGTACCGAACAGACAATTGTCCGGCAGTACGGCAACATCGCAGAAGACCGGACGGCAGGTCTGATGGGGTTCTCGATGGCCTCGACCGTCGTCCTCGGCGCGGGTGCAGTCGGGGTGTTCATCGCCATCATGGCCTCGCAGATTTGGGTGGCCGTCGGCATCGCCCTGGTTGCGTTCATCGCCGCCACGATCATCGGGTCCAAGGACCGTCACGGCCGGTCCAAGCCTGAGCGGTGGTTGGCCCGCAGCATGCACTCCAAAGCCAAGAAGGCGGGGAAGACGGTTTACAAGTCCGGGCCCGTTTCGCAGATCCCGGACGGTTCATTCCGTGCTCCGGGCCTGCTGGCCGCAACCGAGCTGATCGACTTCCAGGACCTCTTCGGCAACGAGGGGGGCATGCTGTGGCACCCGAAGCTGAAGACCGGCACCGTCTTCTTCTCCACCAACTCCTCCGGGCTGGGCCTGCTGGACCAGGACCGCGTGAACCGGCTCGTCGGCTCGTGGGCCGCGTTCCAGCGCGACGCCGGCTCCAATGCCCGGGTCGAGCAGATTTCCGTGACGACGCAGTCGACCACCGATCCGGGCGAACGCCTACCCGACGCTATCGCGGTGGCCCGGCAACAGGCCGGATCCCACGAAGTCCCTGATTTCGCCCGCATGGTCATGGACGACGTCGTGAACAACCTCAACCACAATGTGCCCAAACTCGAGCAGTGGGTGGCCCTGACATTCAGCGGCAAGGCCAACGACGGCGACCGTGTACCGGAACGCTCGGCCGAGGAACTGGTGGCCGATGTGAAGTCCCTCCTGCAGGGCTTCAAGGAAGAACTCGAGGACCTCGGCGCGGGCAGCGTGTCCCTGATGCGGGCCGCTGACCTCACCGACCAAACCTACGTCGCATTCAACCCCCGCGCCGCAGCTGCCGTCGAACGCGCCCGCCTCTCCGGCGACGGAACCGGCCTGAGCTGGCACGAGGTCGGCCCCTCGGCCGCCCGGACCATCGGATACCCAGGCAGGTATGACCATGCCGGGGTTACGAGCAAGTCGTGGCAGATGTTCCGGCCGCCGGCCGGGACGTTCCGCGAGAACGCCCTGGTGGCCCTGCTGGGTCCGGACGCGAGCATGCTGCAGAAGCGCGTGACGGTGTTCTACCGCCCACAGCCGCCGGAGAAGTCAGCGCAGCAGGTCGCGCAGGCGCTCACCAATGCGCAGTTCGCCACAAACCAGAAGGGCCGACGCCCGACCAGTTCACAGATCATTGCGCTCGAGAAGGCACGCAAGGCAGAGCGGGAGCAGGCCGAAGGGGCGGCGCTGGTGCGCTTCGCCATCGGAGTCACCGCGACGGTCGAGAGCCCGGAGCAGTTGCCGCAGGTCGAGGCGATGATCATGCGAAACGCGGCGACCGGTATTCAGATCCGCATGCGGTCCTGCGACTACAACGATGATGCCGCGTTTTCCTTCAACCTTGGGCTGGGGCTCGTCCCCGAGCACCTGGCTACTATCTCCGCCGACGTCAGGAAGGCCCTCTAATGTCCGCGTTTGATCAGCTCGTCGATAAGGTCATGGACCGGTTCCTGGGTCGCTCCAAAGCGGCAGCCGCAGTTACCGCTGCATCGTTCCCGCAGCTCACGGAGAAGGGCATGCGGGTCCGTGATGGCGGGATGGTGACGTGGGTGGAACCTCCGCCGGAGTTCACGGCAACGTCGAACCAGACCGCCGGCCTGTGGCCGTTCTGCGTCGGTACCTCCTCGCCGCTGGTCGGCGCGGTTCTGGGTCGGAACCTGCTCAACGGCTCTGTGGTGTGCGGGGATCCGATCAGCCTGTTCCTGCACGGCATCATTTCCTCGCCGTCCGGGTTCATCCTCGGTTTGAACGGGCGCGGGAAATCCTCGGTCGCCGTCCGCATGGCGCTGGCGCTGATCGACCAGGGGTTCCTGATCCTCGTGGCAGGGGACCTCAAACCAGACTTCGCCGGCGTCGTCCTCGAAACCAACGGGCAGGTCGTGCAGGTCGCCCCCGGCGTCGGGGCGATCAACCCGCTCGATGCCGGTCCGCTCTGGCGAGAACTCGAACGCTTGCCAGCCCCGATGCAGCGCCAGATGCGCGCCGAGATCCACGCCCGGCGCCTGATGACCCTCACCGGGCTCATCGAACTGGTGTTCAAGGAACCGCTGGATGCGAAGAAGCAGGAACAGACGGTGCTGTCCATGGCGATCGCCATGGCCGCCGAAAAGGCAGAAGGCGAGGATCNCAGCCGCTGGTCGGCGACGTCGTCGCCGCCATCAAGTCCGCGCCACCGCAGATCCAGTCGGCGCTGCTCATCGAGGAGTCCACGGAGTACCTGCCGCAGGTCAAGAACCTCCTGGCGGGCCTGAACGCTCTCGGCGAGCACGGACCTTTCGGGGACGTGTTCTGCCAGCAGACCACGAAGGAAATGAAGATTGACACCTCCGTCGACTTCGACATTTCCTTGATCGACGAGTCCCAGCTGACGCTCCGCGCCGCGGTGCAGACTGTGTGCTGGTCCTACGGGCAGGCCGGCATCTCGGCGGCGAAGACTCTCGCCGATGCCGGGTTGATGGAGGAACGCCATCACCTGATGATCATGGACGAGCTGTGGCAGTCCCTGCGTGCCAGTGAGCTGCTGGTGCACCAGATCGACTCGATTACTCGTCTGAACCGGACCAAGGGCCTGGGGCAGCTGATGATCACGCACTCCATGAAGGACCTGCAGCTGTCCACGGACGAGCTGACGAAAATCGCCACCGGTTTCGTGGAACGCTCATCCGTGAAGATCCTCGGCGGGCTCGCGCAGAACGAGATGGACCTGCTGGAAACAGTGTTCCCCGTCTCCGAGCGAGAGAAAGCGATGCTGGTCGGCTGGTCGGCCGAAGGGTCGATGAACCCCAATACCAATCAGGTTTCCCCTCCTCCCGGGCGTGGCCGGTTCATGCTGAAAACCGGGTCCGAACCCGGTGTGCCGTTTCGGGTGAACCTCACCGCCGGCGAACTCAGAGCCCACAACACGAACCAGGCGTGGGCTGCTGCGCAGGCAAAGGTGAACCGATGAAGACCGAGGAGAACGGCCCAGTCATTGCGTTCTCGAGCGTCGTCTTGGCCGCGTTCGTCGCGGTCGCCCTGATCCACCTCGGGGAAGCCTTCACCCCGGTTCCCACCGACCTGTCATGGAACCCGATCACGTTGGCGATCGGTCTTGCCACCGGGGATCCGTGGCCGGCGGCCGCGAGCTGGTTGCTCGGCGCGGAAGCGGTCGTGGTCATCGCCGCCTTTGCGTGGTGGAGCACCCGCCCTGTGTCGAGGACCGCTGAGGCGTCCCGACGGATGAGTCCTGGCGGGAAGATGCGCCCGGCGATGCTCGATGCCCGCCTCACCGAAGCGGCCCGGCTTCACCCGACCGCGGAAGATATCGGCCCGGGCCTGACGATCGGGTACGCCGGTGAGACCAGCACCAAGGCAGTTATCCAGGGCTGGAGGGAGTGCTCAACCCATGTGTGGGGGACAGGGCGCGGCAAGACCACGACGCAGGTCGTCCGTCACGCCACCGAAGCACCCGGCGCGTACATGATGACCAGCAACAAGGTCGACGGCGTCGCCGAAGTCCTGGCCGCCCGCTCCGATACCGGAACGGTGTGGCTGTTCGACCCGCAGCGCATCTGGCGCGACAGTCATCGGCCCGCGATGATCTTCAACCCGCTCTCCATCGTCACGGATACGGTGAGCGCAGGCGAGGTCGCGTCGATCTTCGAGACGTCGTCGGCTCCCAGTGCGGGATCGGGTCGAGGCGATGCGCAGTTCGACTCGCAGGGACGGGACTTCCTGTCTTGGTGTCTGCTCGCGGCCGCGAAAAGCGGCGGCACGATGAAGGACGTCCTGCAGTGGGTGGCCGGTGCTGATTTCATGGAGCCGGCGGGCCTGCTTGAACAGGCCGGGCATGCTGGACCGGCAGCGGCATTGCAGGGGATGAGCTTGCAGCCGGACGATACCCGAGGATCCGTGGCAGCCAGCGCCCAGCGCATGGCTTCCGCGCTCGTGCATGACGAGCTCGTGGCATGGTCGACACCCACCCCGGGCGTCCCGGTGTTCGATCCGGCACGGTTCGTGACCGGCAAGGACGCTCTGATCTTGCTCTCGCAGGACGCAGCCGGCTCCGGTGCCGCGTTCGTGTCCACGCTGGTCTACGCGGTGTTCACCGCAGCGCAGCAAGCCGCCCGTCGTGCCGGCGGCCGTCTGCCGGTGCCGCTGGTCGCTGACCTGGACGAGGTCGGGAACGTCGTCAAGCTCAAGCAGCTCCCCGAGTGGTATTCGTTCTTCGGGTCCATGGGCATCGTCGTCAGCGCCTACTTCCAGACACGCGGCCAGGGAATGGCCATGCTCGCGCGAACGGGATGGGACACGCTCTGGTCGGCGGCCGCGATCAAGGTCTACGGCGGTGGGTCTGACGACACACAGTTCCTCGAATCTCTTTCCAAGACGATCGGGCAGTACGACGCGAAGGTCCGCAGCAGCTCGACCTCGAGGAACGGGTCCTCCCAGTCTGTGCAGACTCAGCGGCGCGACATCATGTCCGTCGCCCAGCTCTCCGAACTTCCGACCAACCGGGCCTGGGTAAAGACCTCCACCGGTGGAGGCACCATCGTCCGCACCGTTCCATGGTTCCGGGACAAGGCCATCAACGCGCGCATCGGCTCGACCGTTGAGCGGATCAAGATCGGGCACGTCTCATGACCGACTTCGTTGAGGACGTCGAGTCCAACACTGCCTCCGAGAGTAAAAGTGCGAGTGATTTCACGTGCACTCCGGAGGAGTTGGTCGATTGGGTGGAGGGACTTGTAGCCATGCTTGAGTCCGTCGACCGGTCCCAGGGCATGTCGTGGTGCTCGCAGTGGTGGAAACACCTTGAAGCTATCGAACGGTTCCGAGCCTTATTTGAGAAGTGGCTGGAAGCCCAAAAGGAGGGCGGGATGTCGTCTTGGTGGATTGATCATTTTGACCGGCACGCCACTGTACTTTTTGCCAAACGCGGCCCGTTCGGGGAGTGCGGGACCAAGCATGTGGAGAGAACGACACGACGAATACTTGCTACCGAACAACCCCCACACGGCTGGTCTTGGTGATTCCCGCTCGTTGCGTTTTTCGCCGACTTCAAGGTCGATAATTCCGTGTAGTAGGGCCAACCTCTGGAAAAGGCCAGTATCAACAACCTTCCGTCTGCCCTCTCTGCCTAGGGCTATAGAGCTTCCGTGATCTAGGCACCCACCGCGGTCAAGCTTCTGCACGACAGGGTCGTCATCAACCCTGTACCCGACCACGTGCGCGGTCGCGAGCCCGCTGGCGCAATCTCGCCCGTACCTCGTCGTGAATGGTGGTCGAGGTTTGCTCGGCAGTTTCAACAGAGACAACGAGGGTATAGCGAATAGCGTTGCCAGCCCCTAGTCGCTGGGCATCATCCATGCACTCGACGTGAATCGGAAAGGCATCGCCGTCTCCAAAGACCATCGTTCTAGTACCTTGCACAATTTCGTGCTGGAGGCTTCCCCGTCTAACTGTGTTGTACTCACCATCGATGCGGTCTCCACCAGCGAGGCCTGTATCGGGCGTGGCGAAATAGACTTTTGCGGCGCGATACCGGGTGAGCTGGCCGACGGTGGGAACCATATAAGCGAGCGTGATTGTGAAGCGGTGCCATTCCGCTCGCGCACGAAGAGATGGCGGCAGCGGTAACTCATAGGTATGACGTTGGTTCCGCGCGATCGACCCCCCAGCGACGAGCACCGCCCTGTTCATCGCGGCGGTACCCAGTCGGTCGGTGTCTAGCCTTCCGTAACCAAGAAGCGCTGTCAGATGACGGCGCGCTCGTTGGTCAGTGAGCCCCAGTTCCTGCCGAAGTCTTGTCTCCCATTCACCCCAGCTACTCGCATGGGCAAGGAGGGCACGTACGAGCAGCGGGTGATACTGCGGATCGGGCAGGGGGGCGTCCTCGGAGTCTGCTGCACCGGCTTCGAGCAGATCAAACAGGCGACTGGCTTCGCGGGTGACCAATGCCGTTGCGTTGCTCGTGCCGACGGTGAAAACAGTGTTGTTTGTCGCTCCCGCTCGGCCGGGAGTCGCAACTTGGTGGCCAGGTCCTGTTATTGCTGTTCGCGCTAGCTCGAGGGCCACCAATTCCTCATCATTGCGCTGGACTGGCCGCGTATAGAGTGCCCTTCCGCCCGCGTGGAAAAGATCCGGCTTCACCGAACGATCGGCGCCAGGACCGGTTGCACCGTAATGAGCGGGGGCTCCTGGATGGGTGATATCCCATGCGGTGTCGGATACGTCGAGGTCACCCAGCTCATCGTCATGGACGGCGCCGATGGTGAGCGCGTTGAGTGCATCCCCTGGGGGTAGAATCCCGCGCAACAAAGTTGCTTCATATACGGAGCGGAGCGCTGCTGAACGTGCTGCGTCGAGTGAGTTAGTGGACTGAGCAGGGATCTCGATGGCATCTAGGTAGTTACCCGCACTAACGATGAACAACAAGTTGTAGGAGTAAGCAAGCCAATCAAGTAGGCGACCAATTGGGCTCATCCTCCGTACAAGTGCCCTACTTTTCACACCGATCGAAAGGTTGATGATTCGGACGCTCGGTGCAGCGGCCTCCCGGCTCCCGTCTCCCGCGACAATGCGTTTGACGGCGCGGTGAAGCAGGTCCGTTAGCAATCGGGTCGGGATAGCATGCTCGTGTCCTAGGACGAACTCATGAGCCTGCATGATGGGCCGGACGTATAGCGGGCGGTCGAGTGGTTCGCCGGGTGCGGATAGGTCACCATGGAGGATGAGAGAGGCCATCGCTGTACCATGATTCCGCGAAGACAGCGGGTAGTTTGCACCTAGTCCATCAGGATCGTCCACTATGAGTCTGCCGGCAAGGGCATCATGGTTGGGAAACGGTAAGCCGTCTAGTAGTGCGATTCGAGGCAGTCCCGCTATGCGCTCTGCTTCTGGCATCTGCTTTTCAGCGATGGGATCAAGGGTTGCTGGCTCAACGTTCATCGGCGTAACCGGGTTGAGGAACATGACCTCGTCAGCGACAAGTAACCGGATCGATCCCGCACCATTACTCAACACCGAATGAACCTGTTGAATCGGCAACTCGGCCAACAGTGCGTGATAGCTGATCTCACCAATTTGGGAATGATCAAGTATCCGTCCGCCGCTAGCTGTGATGATCTGCTCTACATGCGCCTGAGCGGTAGCGCGCTGCGTCGCGTCACGTCGAAACCACAACTCGACTTCGACCAGCACTGTGCTGATGGATTGACCGACCATCTCAAGGGTTTCCTGCCAGTGCTCGCGTAGCCCTGTCTCCCGAATGCGGTCCTCTGGCCCCCAACGCCGGATTGCGATCAGCTGCTGAAACGCAGTTTTGAACTTTCCCAACCGGTAGTCGAAGGATGCTGATGGGTCTTCCTGCCACAACTCGAACAGTCGTAGAAGTTCACTGATCGCTTTAGCGTTGGACATCACAAGGTAAAGGGAATGCAAGACCGACTTGTCTGTACGGCCAGTCTCACGCTTGGCCATATGAAAATCGTCGTCGGGATCAGACGGATCTCCGAGCAACTCTGACAAGAACTCCAGGCCCTCAATGCGGTCAATCGCATTACGGAAGTCTTTGACACTACCTGCAAGATCGAACACGACGACTAGCGCTGGATCGACCTCATCAGGCGCATCAGGGGAAAGACGTGCCCGTTCAGCATTGAAGGCCGCGGCCAGTTCACCAAACTGGGGCGTCAACCGCTCTCCCTGTCGACCCGCGCTGGGCCTAGATAGACGGGGCATGTCCCGCTGCGTCTGGGTGGGGCGATTGACGACGGTTGGCGGCCCGAAGGCCATGAGGGGGCGGCGCTCGTTCGTCACCCGACCGCCTGATCTCGCCTGTGCTCAAGACGTTCCTGCACGATACGACGCAAGTTGCTGTCCGGCAGCTCTAATACCGCCCTACGTCGTACATCCAACGCGAACTCCTCCAACTCGGAAAAGCTTGCCCCAGCGAGCTTGTCGGCCAAGGTACGCGGGGAAAAACCAAGGTCACCGCCGAGTCGAAGAGCAAGCCTCTCCAGGAAGTGAGTCGCTTGGGCGCGTCCTGGCAGTTCCAGCTCGGCCCGAATTTGGAAACGCCGCCACGCCGCGCGATCAAGTAACTCACTATGGTTAGTAGCACCGACAAGCAGTACGTGCGACGGGAGTCGATCGATCTGCAGCAATAAGGTGGATACAACGCGTTTAATCTCACCGGTTTCGTGCTCATCCGATCGTTCCTTGGCGATGGTGTCAAGTTCATCAAAAAACAGGACACAACGACGGGTGCGCGCGAATTCGAAAGCACTGTCGAGGCGAGCCGCAGTTTCCCCTAGGAAGCTGGATACAACTCCCTCGTAACGAATGACGTAGAACGGCAACATAAGTTCCGAGGCGATAGCTTCGGCGACGCTGGTTTTACCGTTGCCCGGCGGTCCGGACAGTAGAAGGCGATTGCGCGGCTCGATCCCGTAGCTGCGAAGTAATTCGGCGCGTTTCTGTTCCTCGATCAGCTCAGTCACCACTCGTCGCGGCACAGGCCCGAGTTCTAGGTCATCCAGACGACGATTAGGGACGACTTCCTGCACAAGATCGCGGATCGCCGCAGCCCGATCGTCACGGACATGACTTTGCCCGGTCGTCGTAATGAGCTCTGAAAGACGATCAGCCACCAGATGGTGCTGATTGGCGCGCTCCTCGGCGATTACGGCTTCCACCAAGACACGGAAGCGGTCTCGATCACCGCGGCGCTCAGCCTCCACGAGGTCGAGAAGGAGATCTGCTCGCGCCATTAGATGTCTGCCTTTCGGTCCATACAATTAACTGCTTTCTACTCTACCGGCGGCTCTGAGACTATAAATCTCGCCAAAAACCCCTGCGGCATCGATATTAGGTGGTCGAATAACGCCACCTCGCTGGTTCACGAGGTGGTATCCCGAAGTGAGAAACCGTCGCCTTGGCAAAATTTTTAAGGTTTAGCGCGTTGCTTTTTAGCGTGATCTGCCCCTGTTTCGGTGTGCGGCTTCCGCGGCTCTACGGGCTGAGGCAGCCGCTTCTTCTCGTGCGGCCTTCGACGCCGACTTCTCAGGAGCAGTCTGCCTCCTCCGGACAGTTTCCGCGGTCTTGTCCCCCCACCACGACGGACGGTTCTGGGAACGGGCTGCGTCCTTGTTCTCACTCATCGCGCTCTCCTTCGTGTTCTGGTTCTGTGAACCCTGGGCAGGATCGGGGGTAGTTGAGCCACTGGCCGCGGCCTCACCCTTGGTCTTCTCTGTTGCGGCGCGGTGTTTGGCAATAGCCCGCGCGATGATGTCATCCGTACTGTTCGGTGTCTTGGCTTGATCCGCCGATGTGGGGACCGAATGTGCAGTGGACTGTGCAGCTTCCGCGATCCGTGCTTCGCGCTGCTGCGGTGTCGGCAGTGAGTCGCTGGCTGCCGCCCGCTCGGCACGCATACGGTCGATGACCCGCTGTGCCGCTGCCTGGTCGCTGCTGAGCCGGTCCGCGATGGCCGCCTCGTCCGCACCCTGCCGGATTTGAGCGGGCGTGTGGTGAGCGACTCGCGTCAGCTTTCCATGCTTGTGCAAAGCGGTCGCACGCTGGATAAGGTGCTGCGCTGCGGGGTCGTCCTTGTATTGCTTCGGGATGAAAGCCGTTTCATGGCCACCGATGTTGTACCGGTTCCGGTACGCCTCCGTTTCGGCCGCGACCTGGTACCACTCGGCAGCTTTGGTCTCCTTGCCGGGCACCGGTCCGAGAGCCTTCGTCCATGCGGGCTTTTCCTCCGCGAGCTGGGCACCGCGGGCGAGTATCCGCTGCTCAAGGTGTGCGCGGAGCCGGTCGAGCTCGGTCCGGTAGGACGACGGCACCAACGGATCCCTCAGCAAACCGGCGGGGGCAAGGTCCTCGCTCACCGCCGCCAAAGTGACCGATGCAACAGGTACGACGGCGTCAGGGGCAATCTCGGCAGTAGCGGCGATGCCGGCGATGGTGGGCCGGGCGACGGCGCGTAGCTGCTGCTCGTGCTTGATCGCCTCGGCGATGGTGACCTGGTGCACGGAGCGGGGATCCTCACCACGCGCGGTGCGCTCGATCGCGGTCTGCGTCGGGGACAGGCTCTCGCGGCGTTCGAGCTCGCCGGTCATCGCCTGTGCCATCCACTGGGCCTTCCGCGTCTCGGCGTCGACCTGTGCGCTCGGATCATGGGAACGCACCCGTTTTACGGCGGCCGACTGCGCGTCGGTGAGCTTGTCTGTCCGCATCAGAGCGTACGGACGTGCCGCCCATTGCGTGTCCATCGGTGCTTCACCAGAACTCCTGCGCGGCAGCTCTGTGCCTGCTGCCTGTGTAGTTGCGTGCTGCGCGAGGCGTTGCAGATGCTCGTCCGACACTGCTCCCAGTGGGCGCTGATCGGTGTTGGATAGGAGAGTGTGCGCGGCGTCGATGCGTTGCTCAAGCCGATAGGCCAGAACAGCTGCAGGATCGGCTGCGTCTGCGAAACCGCGTAAGTGCCCGCTGTCGGAGGGCCTCTGGCCGCTGGTCCGCCTTTCCTGGTAATCGGTGATGCCTGCCGCCTGGGCGAGCAACGCTGATGGGTCCAGTCCCTGGGCCTCTGCCGCTCGTAGGTGGGTGGCGACTGCCCCCCACGCCTTACGGGAAGTGAACTGGGGTGCGGTCCGCGGCCCCATCACGTCAGCGGCGATAGTCCGGGTCTTAGCTTCCCACGCGGCTTTCTCAACTTCGCTGTAGACGCCGGCGAGGGTACTGATATTTCCAACCCTGACGGCTTCGGCCCGGGTGCTTTCGTGCGCGGACAGGCCGCGGTCGTAAGCGGAAGCGATTGTGGCCAAGACCGTGTCACGGTCGGTGGACTGGTCGGTGTTGTCCCCGAGTGCAATGTACAGCTGGTTGCTTTGCCGTCCGCGGGTGGCCGCGACGTAGGCGCCGGTCCGGTCGGTTCGCTCGTCGAGGATGGCATGTGCGGTGTCGACGGTGGCGCCCTGGGCGCGGTGGACGGTCGCTGCATAGCCAAGCTGCCCGTGTTTGTGCAGATAGTCCGCGTTTACGGTGATGCGCCCGTTGTGACCAGCGTGGCGTAGGGTCACCAGCTGCTCGCTTTCACCAGCTGCGACTTTCTCGACGGTCCAGACGTCGTTGTTTTTAACGAAGTCCTTGCCGCGGTTCAGCTGCAGGGTGCGGTCGTTTTTCCGGGTCACGATGGTGTCACCGGCGTAGGCGCGCAACCCGTCGCGCAGGACAACCGACGGTGTTGCTTCGGTAATCGGACCCTTGCCATCTTGCAGCGCACCGGTGGCAATACGAGCGGCCTGGGCGCGGGCGTTGAGGTCGGTGACGGTGGCGTTGTCGCTGGCGATGAGCAGGGACTTTTTCCCCACCGCGGTGTCGGACATCCATGCACGCAACGCGTCGTCGGTCATGGCCTCTGTGGTACCGGCGACGATGCGCTTGTTGTCGAGGTACCACTGGAACGGGGAGTCAGCTCCGATAACTGGCGGCTCGCGCAGGGCAAGGGACGCTGCTGCCTCACCCTCAGAATGGAAACGGTGCACCTGCTCCAGGCGTACTGCCCCGACCTCGTTGTTAAGGAGCCGCAGAGCGCCACCAGAGCCGATGGCCCCTAATTGCCGGTCATCACCGATTGCGCGCACGACGGCTCCATTGCGGGCGGCCACGGCGACAACGTCGGCAAGCTTTGGTGTGGTCACCATGCCCGCCTCGTCGACGATGATGACATCCCCGGCGCGCAGGGTGAAGGCTGGGTTGATCGTCTTTGAGCGGCCTTCGGTGTGGTTCCGGTGGGCGATCAGGAAGGCATCGATCGTCGTGGCGTCGGCTCCGATGTCCGAGGTCATGACGGCGGCCGCGGCCGCGGTGGGAGCGAGCCCGATGACTTTTCCGCCACTGTCCCGGACAGCGTCGGCGGCTAGCGACAGGCTCGTGGTCTTGCCAGCTCCAGCGGGTCCGATGCCGAGTGTGAGGAGCTTCTCGTCGGTGGCAAACGCGCGGGCTAGGTCAATCTGCCCTTTGCTCAACGGGTGTCCGCCGGCTGCTTCGACCGCTTTGCTGTGGGCGTTGAGAGCCTTGTCGAAACGTTCCGCGGAGACGGCAGGGATGACAGTTTGTTGTCCTGCCCCGAGGATCTTGTGCTCGGCGTTCAGCACCTCCCGCGAGGTGAACAGCGCCGTGTCGGCCTGAAGGAATTGACTGCTCCCATCCTCCCGCGTGAACTCGCGTAGGCGCGGTGTGATGGTCTGCGGCGTGACCTGGAGACTGTGGGTACCGGTGGCCGACCGGGTGACCTTATCGAGCGTCTCATCGATGATGGTCTGTCCTGGGAACGCTTCTTTAAGGCTTCTGCGGGCCTGTGCGATGACATGGTTCCTGCCCCAGGTCGCGCGCTTACCGGACAGCTCATGGACCACCAGGCGCGCGTACTCGTGCACGTCAATGTCCCCAATACTTGGCCCCCCTGCCGTACCTCCAGCAGCGCCACGAACATGCTCTAGGAGTGCCGGTCCGACCGGCATTCCCATCTCCGTGCTGTAGTCCTTCTGCCACTCGTCGACCAGCTCGGAGAGCCGCCGTGCGCTCTTTTTCTCAGGACGCGTTTCCAACGTAGCTTGCTGGGCCAGGGCGATCTTCTGCTTCTCATTCGGTGCGTACCCGTGCTTGTCGGTGAACTCGGATTCGAGCCGTCCGATAGCCCCGGCGATATCGGTCCGACGGGAAGAGGCACGGTGAATGGCGTCCAGGTCGATGCCTGCCACCTCGTACACCGGCTCCCCGCTACCTGTGGAACGCGCCACAGTGCTGACCCCGAGCGAAGCGCAGACCTTCTCTAGGATCTTCGCGTTGTACGTCTCCGATGCGGCAACGCCCATCTTGTACAGGGTGCGCCCGTCGATGGAAGACCATTTCCCGTCGGCGCCCTTGACCTTGTTCGCGATGACCACATGATCGTGCAGCTGCGGATCCCCGGCCCGGGAGTCGTAGTGCCGGAACTGGGTGGCAACCAGCCCACCCTCAACATCGATCTGACGGACGCCCTGCATCCCGCGCCGCGTGTAGAGAGCGTCCTTCTCAAGGAACGTGATCGTCTCTTTGATGGCCTCGTTGTGGGCCCGCTCAATGGCTTTGCGGGCCTCGTCACCGCCGAGAGCCCACAGCAGGGAAACGGATTTAGCGGGCGAGAAAACGAGGTCATATCCGGCAACGGTTTGCTGCTTTGGACTGGTCTGGGCGGTAACGAAACGCGCCAACTCTTCCTTGCTGCGAGCCTCCCGTGCGTGGTTCTCCCGGAATAGCTCACCAGCGACCCGACCGCGAATCTCGTGTTCCTGTGCCTTATCAGGCTCACTGCCCGTGGTCCGCCGGACACGGTCATACTCTTCATTCAGGCGCTTGGTCAGCTCCGTGTTCGCTTCGCTGTACTGCGCATACTTTCGACCCAGCCTCACATCATCCAGCGTGCCGCCGGCGGCCAAGATACGCTCAGCGTCAGGGTGCAGACCTTCCCCGAACAGGGCCTCCATCTGCACTTCGGTGACCTCACCGGAGACCCCCAAAAGCTGCTCGGAGTGCCCGACCCATTGCCCCGGAGGCATCCCCTCGACGGTGTAATAGTCCCCAAGCTCACGGTCACTGGAGCGCAGCTCATCGCCGCTGGCGACCTCGGAGGTGTAATAGCTATACCCAGACCCTGCACTGAGCTTATGGACGGTCATCACGACCCCATTCTCACGCCTTTTTCACTGCTTGTCGACCTCAGTTATAACAGTGCAAGAGGTGTGACAAATTATCTGGGTGGAAGGGTGCAAAATCTGTCAGTGACGACGTAGGAGGAAACCCAGATGAAGCGCTGTGGAAACCAGTACAATTGGTCCATCGAATCTCGACGCGGTTGTGCACACGAGAATGGGCGGTGGGTAACACGATTTTCGTTATCCACCGCCCATTCGATTGTGTGGAACCGCTAACGGACGTTATCCACCGGGTGGGCAGCGGAGAGACATTATGTTATCTCGGAGCTGTCCACGTGTGGTCAACGTCCGTTAGGTCCAGCCCGAGCGTCAGCGAGGTCCGCATCGGCAGTTCCCGGTCAACTTATGGGTGCTGGCGGTGGCGTCGGGCATGGTCGGTGATCGGTCCGGATTAGCCCGTGGTGGGTGATCGCTAACCGTTAGGTTAGGCAGGGAAAGTGCGCCGGTTCGCAAGTCGCGGCCGGGGCAGTATCAGGTACAGGTTTTGAACACAGGATGAGTGAAGGGGACGAGTCATCATGGCAGCACCGAGGAAGTCAGCGCAGCAGGTTGCAGCACGGGAAAAGGCGAGGGCGAAAGCCCAGGAGCTGACCGAGCGGCACGAACGGTTGATCGATCTGGCGGCGGAGTTCTTTGAGCAGGAGCAACAGGCAGAGCATATCCGCGCTGAAGCGCGTGAGCGTGCCGACGCGATCCTGGCGAAAGCCGAACAGGACGCCGAAGCGGCCGCGAAGGAAGCCGGCGCGAAGGTTCAGCAGATGCTTAATACAGGCGAAAGTCGCGCGGCGGTGGCGGCCCGGCTCGGGCTCAGTACCGCCGAGATGAAACGGGCCCTGGATGGTGCCGGTGTCAGCTCCCCATCCGGGGAGGCGCGAACCGTGCCGACGCTGGCAGGAACAGCGGATGACGCCGCGGAGCAGGTTGCCGTCGAGACGAATGCCGCGTAGCGGGGAACACGAAGTGAGGGGACCTGGTGCGCGGCACCAGCGCAAGGGTGAGCTTGAGTGCGAGGACGGCGGTTCGTCGCCGGCGACCACAGCTCGAGGTTCCCGCAGAAGCGGCGAGCTGACCGCCTTCCCCTCTCCCGGGCCTCATCAGGCCGGAGCGAAGCGCAGGACCGTTCAGAGGTTGGAAAGCCGGTCGAGAATCATCCAGAACACGCGGCTACCTACAGTCCCCTATCGTTGTCGGTGGCATGCTTGACGCATGAAACCGGAGGACACAGCTGCAAAACATCTGGACGTACTCACCCAGTTCGTAATCCGTGCTCGGCGTGTCGCCGCCCACAGTCTCAGCTCCTGGAAACACCTAGACCTTCTTCACACCGGAGGCTTCGAGGTCATTATCGGCGGCGGGCACCCGCCGATAAATATCACTCAGCTACCCGAGGAAGAGCAGCTTGAGTCAGCCGCCGCTCGCGTTCGGCCCCTCTTCCTCCAAGGAGATTCCATCCACTACAGCAAGGTTCTCAACGCACTCGGCTACTTCGCCCGACACCACCCTGATCCGGAGCTGCGCGAAAAGATTAAGCGATGCAAGGTGCTTTGGGCCCGCACCAGCAGGACCGTTTTCAGTTCCTACACCGTCCAAGGGGAGGGAAAACCTCCCATGCCTGACAGCGTGCTCTTTCAGGGATGGCTTTACGGAGACCTCATCCATGCAGGAACCGAGGCGAGACAAGCCGCTGAGGGCACTACCCTTCAAGAGCGCTTCGAGGCGGCGGCCGTCATGATTGCCGCCGTCATCATCGTCACCAGGACCACGTTTCGCTTCCTCGAGGAATGCCAAAAAGCGGGCCTCTTTAAGATCCCCGAAAGCGCTTATACAGAACCGGTCACTGTGACTACCGGCGAGATCCGGCAGTACATGGTCTTCTACATCGACGCTCAGGGTGCACTTGAGGACGACGACGGTTCGCGTGATGTGAGCGAGTATGTCGAGTGGATGCCTGGCATGTTCGTCCATCGCCTTGCCATTGACGCTTTCGAAGAACCTCGGAAAGCCATCGAAGCCGAGCGTCAAATCCGGAAAGCCCTACCGATAGGTACTGATCTGACCGACTAGAAGAGGGTTGGCGTTTCGGGGTCGATGCCGGTAGGCAGCGGCCGGATGATCGGCACGTCCCATCCGTGCTTGAAGAGGGCCGCCCGGCTGAGCGCCGGCGCGGCCGAGACTCAGTCGAGCCAGTCGGGAGGGCCGGCGAGGCCGAGCCGGTAGCGCGCCGCATCCACGGAGGGGCTGTGCGGTCCGAGGGCCAATTGGAAGGTCCGCAACTGAAAGCGGGTGCGCTGCAACCGGAGGCGATTAGCGAGCGAGCGATCGCCTCGACCGGGCACCCCTGCGAGAGGAGCCACGGACGGGGAGATGACCAGCGCTCCGGCGCTTGCAAGGCCGCTGTAGAAAATCCGCTCGGCCCGGTTCAGCCCGTCCGGTGCGGAGAGGAAGGTCAGGAGCTCGGCGGGGACTGGTTCGAGGTCGGGTTCCAGCGCGCGCAGGGCCTCGGCTAGCTCCTGGCGGTTGACCGGGAGGTCCTCAGCTCCGAGCGCCTGGGCGCTGCGGGACCAGTCGGCGACGTAGGTGTCGGCCCAGTTGCGACCGAATCGCGGGGCAAGGTCGTGGCCGACGGCCTCGTGGGCCCCAAGGAAGGCATCAGTGAAGGCCAGGTGCACCCAACGGAGCAGGGCAGGGTCGGACGCAGAGTAGGCGCGGCCGTCGTCGGTGGTGCCGCGAACCCGCCCGTGCATGCCGCGGACCCGTGCCGAGTCCCGCTCGGCGAGTTCCTCGGAGCCGAAGGTCGTGATGGTGAGCCAGCGCGCTGTCCCGGCGAGGCGCGCCCACGGGTCACTGCGATAGGAGGAGTGCCGCGCAACCCCGGCCATCGCCAGCGGGTGCGCGCCCTGTCCGAGGAGAGCCGCGACACCGCCGACCAAAGTGGAAAGGCCACCGTGGACCTGCCAGACAACGCCGTCTGGTTCGAACAAGCCTGGTCCCTCCCCGACCAGGGCAATGTCGCGCACCCAGTCTGGTGCCCCGGTGGGGTCACCGGAGACCCGGGCACGAAAAGCGCTGCGGACGCGGTCAGCCAACTCGGCAGGGCGCGGGATCGAGCTCACAGACATGATGCTCCAACGACGGTAGGTCGGGTACGACGGACACCCAAGAACAGGACTTCACTACACAGCGTAGAACACGGCCCTGACATGGTGACGGCTGCAGTGCCCTCGCATTGTCAGAAGAGCGTTGGCGCTTCGGGGTCGAGGCCGGTGAGAAGGGGCCGGATGATCGGCTCGTTCCAGGGATCCAGACTATATCGGACGCCCCATCGACCGCCGCAAGCCGGTCGATCACCGGGCGCTGCTGGTTCGGCCAGGGCTCTGAGGCTGTGCGGTTGTGGGCGGACCGGTTACCTCGCCCGTTTTGAATGTCCGTAATATAGCTCCTCATCTGCAATACGATCACCTGTTTCCTATCCCTAGGGTTACAAGACTCTGGAACGCGAGACACGCGCTCCCCCGCCGTTGCCGCTCGGGACTGCTGAAGGTTTAGTTGACAGCTGGGGTTGATAGTTTCTTATGCGGCTATGGCCGCGTTGTTTATTGTCTCAAACTCGATCGGGGTCAGCCGGCCGAGAGCGCGTTGTCGGCGTTTCCGGTGGTAGGTCCGCTCGATCCAGGTCGTGATGGCGAGCCTGAGCTCGTCCCTGGTTTCCCATCGCTTCCTGTTCAGGACGTTCTTTTGCAATAGCGAGAAGAACGATTCCATCGCAGCGTTGTCACCGCACGCACCCACCCGTCCCATCGATCCGCTCAGCCCGTAGACGTGCAGAGCGGACACGAACTTCCTGGATCTGAACTGGGCCAGTTCAATCGGTCGTTGCAACACCGGGCTGTTGGAGCGAGCTTAGCTGCTCGGCAAAGACTTCAGCCGGGGTTTTCCAGTCGAGGACTTTACGGGGCCGGTTGTTCAAGGTCAGAGCGATGGCTTCGAGGTCCTCGGCAGTCCACCTGGAGAGGTCAGTGCCTTTCGGGAAAAACTGGCGCAACAGCCCGTTGGTGTTCTCATTCGTGGGTCTCTGCCAGGGTGAGTGCGGATCGGCGAAGAACACCTTCGTTCCAGTGCTGAGAGTGAACTGGGCGTGTGCGGAGAGCTCTTTCCCTCGATCCCACGTGAGGGTCTTGCGGAGCTGTTCGGGCAGCTTGGTCATCGAGACCGTAAGCCCGGCGTTCATCGCCACGGCACCGTAGCCACCGAGCGAGGGCCCGTTCTTCACGGCCTGTCTATCAGCCCAGCCTTCCAGCCTGGGCAGATGTACCAGGATTGTGGAGCGGCTGCTGCGCTCGATGACCGTGCCGATCGCGGATCGTCCGGTTCCGATGATCAGATCACCCTCCCAGTGGCCCGGTACCGCACGGTCTTCGGCTTCGGCGGGGCGTTCGCTAATGAGGACCTCCGCGGTGACATGGCCTTGGGGTTTACTCTTCGATCGAGCTCGAGGTTCCCGCAGCGCACGGCCGGTGCGCAGGCAGGTGACCAGCTCGCGCTTGAGCGCGCCACGACCCTCGATGAACAGCGATTGGTAGATGGCCTCGTGACTAATGCGCATCGACTCATCATCCGGGAAATCGACGCGGAGCCGGTGGGAGATCTGTTCCGGACTCCAAGCTGTCGACCATCGCCTGTCCTGCCGGTGCGGTTTGTTCAGCCCCTTCCAGGCCGGTGTCGCAGGGCCAGCGACGACAGTGCCGTCGTGCCGGCGGATGACCCCAGCGAGCCGTTCCTGAACATACTCACGCAACCTCGCATTGTCCGCGAGTTTCGCGGTCTTCGGGCGCTTCGCAGCCTGTTGCGCCTTCCACTGCGCCACCAAGGCCCGATAGAGATGCTTCCCGCTCCTCGTAGCCGCGTTGCGACGCAACTCGCGCGAGATCGTTCCAGGGTCGCGGCCAAGCCGCCGCGCGATTTCACGCACGCCGACCTCCCGGGCTCGCAATAACGAGATCTCCTCACGCTCAGCGAAGGACAAGTAGCGGCCCGTAGGCTCGTCAAGACTGATCGGCGGCATGCCGCCAGCGTGACGGAACCACCGCGACGCGACCGGCCACGACACACCGAGCGCCTCCGCAGCTTTGACGGTTGTCACCCCAGTAGCGATCAAACGCCAAAACTCCCGCTGCACCGCACGAGAGGGCTCTGGCCTGCCCGGCGAACGCATCGGCGGACGTAACGCCCGATCCGCCGCCCACTGCCGCCGCGCGCCCTCCGGAGCCTTCCGCAACTGCTTTCCACCGCGTCCCATCGCGAACCTCCATAATCGAGGTGTTGCGACGACCAATTGAATTCACC
>NZ_ALPM01000005.1:0-17929 GCF_000294595.1 Arthrobacter sp. TB 23
TGGGCCAGTTCAATCGGTCGTTGCAACACCGGGCTGTTGGAGCGAGCTTAGCTGCTCGGCAAAGACTTCAGCCGGGGTTTTCCAGTCGAGGACTTTACGGGGCCGGTTGTTCAAGGTCAGAGCGATGGCTTCGAGGTCCTCGGCAGTCCACCTGGAGAGGTCAGTGCCTTTCGGGAAAAACTGGCGCAACAGCCCGTTGGTGTTCTCATTCGTGGGTCTCTGCCAGGGTGAGTGCGGATCGGCGAAGAACACCTTCGTTCCAGTGCTGAGAGTGAACTGGGCGTGTGCGGAGAGCTCTTTCCCTCGATCCCACGTGAGGGTCTTGCGGAGCTGTTCGGGCAGCTTGGTCATCGAGACCGTAAGCCCGGCGTTCATCGCCACGGCACCGTAGCCACCGAGCGAGGGCCCGTTCTTCACGGCCTGTCTATCAGCCCAGCCTTCCAGCCTGGGCAGATGTACCAGGATTGTGGAGCGGCTGCTGCGCTCGATGACCGTGCCGATCGCGGATCGTCCGGTTCCGATGATCAGATCACCCTCCCAGTGGCCCGGTACCGCACGGTCTTCGGCTTCGGCGGGGCGTTCGCTAATGAGGACCTCCGCGGTGACATGGCCTTGGGGTTTACTCTTCGATCGAGCTCGAGGTTCCCGCAGCGCACGGCCGGTGCGCAGGCAGGTGACCAGCTCGCGCTTGAGCGCGCCACGACCCTCGATGAACAGCGATTGGTAGATGGCCTCGTGACTAATGCGCATCGACTCATCATCCGGGAAATCGACGCGGAGCCGGTGGGAGATCTGTTCCGGACTCCAAGCTGTCGACCATCGCCTGTCCTGCCGGTGCGGTTTGTTCAGCCCCTTCCAGGCCGGTGTCGCAGGGCCAGCGACGACAGTGCCGTCGTGCCGGCGGATGACCCCAGCGAGCCGTTCCTGAACATACTCACGCAACCTCGCATTGTCCGCGAGTTTCGCGGTCTTCGGGCGCTTCGCAGCCTGTTGCGCCTTCCACTGCGCCACCAAGGCCCGATAGAGATGCTTCCCGCTCCTCGTAGCCGCGTTGCGACGCAACTCGCGCGAGATCGTTCCAGGGTCGCGGCCAAGCCGCCGCGCGATTTCACGCACGCCGACCTCCCGGGCTCGCAATAACGAGATCTCCTCACGCTCAGCGAAGGACAAGTAGCGGCCCGTAGGCTCGTCAAGACTGATCGGCGGCATGCCGCCAGCGTGACGGAACCACCGCGACGCGACCGGCCACGACACACCGAGCGCCTCCGCAGCTTTGACGGTTGTCACCCCAGTAGCGATCAAACGCCAAAACTCCCGCTGCACCGCACGAGAGGGCTCTGGCCTGCCCGGCGAACGCATCGGCGGACGTAACGCCCGATCCGCCGCCCACTGCCGCCGCGCGCCCTCCGGAGCCTTCCGCAACTGCTTTCCACCGCGTCCCATCGCGAACCTCCATAATCGAGGTGTTGCGACGACCAATTGAATTCACCTTGGCTTCCTGCGTCCGAATGATGAATCAGCCCCTTCGCGGCTGGCCGGCCGGTGTGGTGACGGCGCCACAATGCCATCCGCAGGCAGTGTTCCACGAACGTAGTGTCCTTCACAGTGGAGGTTTCCCACCCGACGATCGCCCGGGAATACAGGTCGATGACCAGGGCCACGTAGACGAACCCGGTGTAGACCGGGACGTAGGTGAAATCAGTGACCCAGACCTGATTCGGGGTCAATGCTGTGAAGTCCCGATTCAGCAGGTCCCCAGCGCGGAGGCCATCCTTCCCCGGGACCGTGGTGCGCATCCTGCGGCCCCTAATCAGACCGTTCATGCCCTCCTGACGCATCAGCCGGTCCACAGTGTGCTTGGAGGCCTCCGGGAAACCGTTGCGACGCAGCCACTGCGTCATCTTCCGGCGCCCGTAAAGGATCTCGGGGCGTCGACGGCCTTTCGCATCAGCGACGTTCAAGCTCCGGAGAGCATCGGTGAGGCGGGCGTCTTCAAGGGTGCGCAACGCTGGCAGGCGTGTCTTCCACGCCCGGTAGGTTCGTGCGGCAACCTGCACGCCCTGGTCTCGCAGGACGGCGCAGATCGACTCGACCGCGTAACCAAGAGCGCGCATGTCGTCGATAAATCGGCAGATTAGCGGCGGCGAGGGTCGAGTTCCCTCGCGAAGAAAATCGAGGCCTGTTTCAGGATCTCGTTGGATTCCTTCAGATCCCGCACCTCGGCCCGGAGCCGCTTGATTTCCTCCAGTTCATCGCTGCTCGGTCCGGTCTTTTCACCAGCATCGATCTGAGCCTGGACCACCCAACGACGCAGCGATTCAGCACCGACTCCAAGCTTCGGCGCCAAAGCCTTACAGGCCGTATAAACAGAGGGATACTCGGACAACCGATCCACCGTCATGCGCACTGCACGATCACGGACCTCGGGAGGAAACTGCTTGGGCATAGTCACTATCTTTCTCACAGAAGATAGCGGCATCAAACCCGGGACGGTTCATGGTCCGATCGCCTAGAGCGGAGCCAGCCAGACGCCTTCGCGAAGCACCGCCAGCAGGTGCAGGTCGGGGGAGACCACCACTGCGTCCGCCCGCAGCCCGAGGCGAAGGCTGCCGAGCTCATCGGCAAGACCGAGCACATTGGCCGGTACGACTGTCGCCGACGTAATGGCGTCGAGGAGTGGTACCCCGGCGGCGACGGTCCGGCGCACCACATCGAGGAGCACTGCAGTGCCACCAGCGAGGGATCCGGTGCGATCAAGGGTGGCAACACCGTCGGTGACTGTGACCGCCGACGATCCGAGGTGATACGCGCCGTCGGGGAGCCCGGTGGCCGCCATGGAGTCGGTGACCAAAGTGATGTTTTCGGCGCCAACCAGTTCGAAGACGGTGAGCACGGTCTGAGGGTCGAGGTGGGCGTTGTCGGCGATCAGCTCGACGACGGCGTTGCCCGCCTTCGCGATCCTGAGGCAGGCGGCAACCGGCCCGGGGGAGCGGTGATGCAGGGGCGGCATTCCGTTGAAAAGATGGGTGACGGTGGGGCGTCCGGTGTACCCGTCGAATCCAGTGGAGTCCATCTCCTCCCATGCCAGTGCGAGGGAAGCGGCTGCGGTTGAGGTATCACAGTCGGTGTGCCCGAGCGAGGGGGTGATGCCGTGGGTAGTCAGCTCATCGATCAGGGCGTCCGCGCCGGGAAGCTCCGGGGCATAGGTCATCGTCTTCATCCGCCCCTGAGCCGCATCGATCAGCGCCGCCACATACTCCGGGGTGGGGGCGACAATGTGGTCGGGATTCTGGGCGCCGCAGCGAACCGTGGAGACAAACGGGCCTTCGGCGTGGATACCGGCAATCAAACCCTCTTCCGCCAGCTCCGCCAGAACTGAGAGTGCCCTCAACAGGTCGGCGGGGGGCGCCGTCATCGTACTGGCGAGGGATGTTGTGGTTCCGCTCCGTTGCAGGAAGTCAATCGCCATCCGGGCCTGGGTTGCATCGCCGCTGGTGAAGTCTCCACCGTTGGCGCCATGGCAGTGGGTATCGACGAGGCCGGGGAGAACGAGGCTTCCTGGTGGGAAGGTCCGCTCGGGCTCAGAGTCGCCGCCGCGGAACCCAGCCGCCGGTCCGGCGTAAGCGATGCGGTCACCGTCGTAGGCGAGGACACCGTCATCAATGATGCCCGACTCAGTGGCGATGCGTCCGCGGAGGTAGTTCACGGGTGAAGTTCCTGAATTTTCGCTGCTGGCCATACCCCGATTCTATGTGCAGCGGACCAATATGGCCTGGGCACAGCAGGGTCGGGGAATAGGGGGCTGGACTTCCCTGTTCCATCAGCCATGAAAGCAATCGTCTACTCCAGCACTGGAGCATCCTCAGTTCTCTCCCTCGCTGACCGTGAGGTCTCCGCCCCCGGTCCCGGCGAGGTACGGGTTCGGGTTGTTGCCTCCGGCGTCAACCCGNNGACTGGAAGGCCCGCGCCGCGGGTGATCTCGCCTTCCCCGAGGTGGTTCCGAACCAGGACGGCGCCGGCCTGGTCGACGCCGTCGGCGAGGGAGTCACCGCTCTGACGGCCGGCGACCGGGTGTGGATCTACCTTGCTGCCCACGGCCGCCCGACCGGAACCGCCCAGGAATTCGCTGTGCTCCCGGCAGACCGTGTTGTTCAGCTTCCTGCAGGCGTCAGCTTCGAGGTCGCCGCCAGCCTGGGCGTTCCGGCGATGACGGCTCACCGTGCACTGACAGTTCATGAGAACGGTCCGGCCCGGCTTGCACCGGAGGCCCTGGCTGGCCGGGTCGTCCTTGTCCAGGGTGGTGCCGGGGCTGTTGGTCACGCAGCGATTCAGCTTGCGGTCTGGGCTGGTGCAACGGTCATTGCGACGGTCAGCAGCGAAGCGAAAGCCGGGCTGGCCCGCGCCGCTGGGGCCCAGCACGTGGTGCGCTACCCGGATGACTCGATTGCCGACCGTATCCTCGACATCGCGCCCGACGGCGTCGATCACGTGGTCGAGGTTGCTCCCGGTCAGAACGCCCTGCTTGACGTCGAGGTCATCGCCAACCACGGCAGCATCGCCTACTACGCGAATAACAACGGGGATAGTTTCACGGCTCCGATCGTCCCGAGCTTCGCGAAGAACGTTCGGTGGCAGGGGCTGCTCCTCTACACGGTGGGAACCGAGGCGCTCCTCGCAGCCGCCGAGGATATCACCGTTGCCCTCCGCGCGGGCGCGCTGCCCGTTGGAGAGCCCGCAGGGCTTCCCATCACCTGGTTCACCCTTGAGGACACGGCCGCCGCCCACGACGCCGTCGAGAATGGTGTCACCGGCAAGGTGCTGATCCGCGTGGCCGAGGCCTAGAAGAGGCGCGACTCGACGTCGTCGACGCCACGCATCATGTCGTAGTCGAGTACCAGGCAGTCGATACCCCGGTCCAGTGCGAGGACCCGGGCCTGCGGCTTGATCTGTTGGGCAGCGAAGATCCCTCGGACCGGTGCCATCAGGGGGTCCCGGTTGAGGAGCTCAAGGTAGCGGGTCAGTTGCTCGACGCCGTCAATGTCGCCGCGGCGCTTGAGCTCGATGGCTACTGTGGCACCGGCAGCATCACGGGCCAGGATGTCGACCGGTCCGATGGCGGTCATGTACTCCCTGCGGATCAGGGTGAAACCAGTTCCGGCCAGGTGGATCTGTTCGGCGAGGAGCCGTTGGAGGTCCGCTTCGACTCCGTCCTTGACCAGCCCGGGGTCAACACCCAGATCATGGGAGGACTCATGGATCAGTTCGTGGATGTTAATGACCAGCCGGTCATCGCTCTTGGCATGCTGAACGTTCCACACCTCGGTGACGCCCAGTTCAGTGTCGGCCTCCTCGGGAGTGGAGATCCGCAGCGAGGCTGGCGGGCTCATCCAGTTGAGCGGCTTATAGGAACCACCATCGGAATGCACCAACACCGACCCATCGGCCTTCACCATCAGCAGCCGGGTGGCGAGGGGCAAATGGGCGCGGAGGCGCCCGATGTAATCGACTGAGCACTGGGCTATGACTAAACGCACGAAAGCCTTCCAGGGAACTTGTGTGGTGGGGAGTACCTAAATCGTCCCACAGGACGCGGCTGGACCCTGCCCCACCGGACGCCGGTTGTGCCCGAGTCGGCGATTCGTCAGGCAGACTTGACCTATGCCCCGCTCCAACCGCCCTCGCCGTCCCGGGAAGCCGTCAGCGCAGCCCGGGAGGAAGGCAGAGCCGGTGCCGGAAATCGACCTGGAGCGTGCGCGGGCGGGGATACCGACCCGGGAAAGCGCTCCCGACGGCGAATGGTCCGTCCGGCGGATCACCGAGCGCAACGCGGCCAAGGACTATGTCTGTCCCGGGTGCCACCGGGTGATCCCGCCCGGTCTTGCGCACCTGGTGGTCTGGCAGGAGGACTCCCTGTTTGGTGCAGCGGCCGGGCTCGCTGGCCGGAGGCACTGGCACGTCAACTGCTGGCGAACCCGCAGCTACCGGTACTGAACCGCCCACTGCAGTTCCCCTAGACTGAAACGATGACTTCCACCGTAACCAGTTATGAGTTCACCGAGTCCGACGGACCCATGGATATCAGGGCGTCAACGGTCCTCCCGGCGCGGCGCACCGAGATCGAACTGCGCACCACCGACGGACTACGCCTGGTGGGCGAATTCGCTGAGCCAGCGGACAGGCCGGCCCGTGCCACTTTGGTGATGATGCATCCGCTGCCGACTGCAGGTGGATTCATGGACTCCCACGTTTTCCGCAAGGCCTCCTTCAGGCTTCCGGCACTCGCCGACATTGCGGTGCTGCGGTTCAACACCCGTGGCACGTGCTCGCCGCGGGGCTGCAGCGAAGGCGAGTTCGATGGTGGGGTTGCCGAGCGCGCCGACATTGAGGCCGCCGTCGCCTGGGCGGCCGAGCATAGCCCAGGCAACATCTGGCTGGTGGGCTGGTCCTTTGGCACCGAGCTGTGCCTGAAGTACGGCGCCCTTGATCCGATCGCCCCGCTGATCCAGGGGGCGGTGCTGTTGTCGCCCCCACTGCATCGTGCTGGGGAAGAAGATCTTGAGGCATGGGCCGCGTCCGGCCTGCCGCTCAAGGTGCTGGTCCCCGAGCACGACGATTACCTGCAGCCAGCGGCAGCGACCGAGCGGTTCGCCCGGATCCCCCAGGCCGAGGTGATCGGCGTCGACGGCGCCAAGCACCTGTGGGTGGGGGAGAAGTACGCCGCCCGGGTCCTGGATGAAATCACCGACACCGTGCTGCCCGGGGCATCGCAGTCACTGCCCACTACCTGGACCGGAGCCGCAGCCACAGCGTCCTGACACAGCGTCCTGACTGTCCTGGCTTACTGACTGTCCTGGCGGGCGATAAAGACTTCCTTGAGCAGCAGCATCACCGCTGCGGCTGTCGGAATGGCAATCAGCGCGCCCAGCACACCCAGGAGGCTTCCGCCGGCAATAACGGCGATGACTGCAACCGAACCGGGTACCGCCACGGCGCGCTGCATGATCCGCGGCGAGATGAAGTATGCCTCGACCTGCAGGTAGGCGAGGTACAGGACCGCGAAGAGCAGCGCCGTCTGCCAGCCTGCAGTCATCGCGACCGCCGTCACGATCACTGCCGCAATCAGGGCGCCCACCAGGGGGATGAAGGCCAGCAGCGCGACGACGAAGGCCAGGAGGACCGAAAAGGGCACCTGCGCGATCGTCATGAAAACGAAGGCGAAGGTCGCGTTGAGGATGGCCACACAGGCCTGCCCAATCACGTAGTTGCCGACGCTGCTGGTGATCTCCTCCGCCAGCGACTCCACCCGGGGGCGGCGTGAGCGCGGCGCCAACCGGTACGCCCACTTCTTCATTGCGGGCAGCGAGGACAGGAAATAGAGGGTCAGGACCAGGACAATGAGGGTACCGAACAGGCTGTTGATAATGACGGTGCCAACGCCCAGCACACCGCCGAAGATGCCGCCTACAGCATCCGAGTCGTTGAAGAAGTTGTTGACTTCCTCGGTGACACGTTCCCGGACCTGGAACTGTTCATCGACAGTCTGGAAGAACTCGGAGTTGAGGAAATCATCAACGAAACCGGGCGCCCGATCCACAAACTGGCTGGTCTGGTTCACGATGGTGGGAATCAGGGTGGCGAAGAAGGCCGCGATGATGCCGGCAAGCAGCAACAGCGCCACCGCAATCCCTGCCGGGCGGGGCACCTTCTTCTTTTCCAGCCACCGGACAATGGGGTCGAGCCCCAGTGCAATGAACATTGCCGCGCCAATCCACAGCAGCAGTTGGCCCACGTTGGTGATCATGAAGTAGGCGAGCAGAGCCAGCCCCACGCCCACCGTCCCCATGAAACCGAAGTGAATCGGGTGATGACGCATGGACTGGGGCTGGGCGTTTCCGAACTTCAGCCGGTCGTCACCGAGTGAGACGTCGTCGTCGGTAGGCACCGGCGCGGGGATCCGCTCGGGCGGGAACTCGAACCGAAGCCGCGGCTGGGCGCCAGGAATAGGCCGGCGGAGCCCGCGAAAAATTGCCCTGATCATGCTGCGGTGAGATGGGCTGGCAGCGGAAGCCGCTGGTGCACCGCCCCGCCCGTCAACTGAGGCGGCGGGACGGGGGNGGCTCGCCCGCCGGAACATCCTGATGATCACTCACGCTTCATTCTGCTTTCCCAGTAGTGCATGCGGCGGGCAATAAGGTTCAAAACCGCTAAAGCAAGGTTAGCGAAACACTAACAGCCTACTGTCGGCTTACCGTGTCGGGCCGGGGACCCGACGTCGTGCGCCAGGACTGCGCGCATGCCGAGAGTGACCACCCCCATAAAAATCCCGCCGCGCGGCCGAAGTTCGTTACGATGGGACGTTAGATCAAGGTATTGCACAAGACATCGCGTCGTCGGACCTCCGTCGGCGCCTGACGCGCGGCCGTGCTGCGCACGAGCAACGATAGGTATCTGAGTGCGTTTGAAGATTGCAGTCCCCGCTTTGGTGATCGGTGCGCTGCTGATGCTCCTGGGCATCGGCCAGCTCACGTTCTGGTCCCCGCCGGAAACCGTGACGGCCTCCGTCCCCGCGGGGTCCGAGGCCGGCCCGGTCACCGTGATCGATGCCGGCGCGAAGGCTCCAGACGCAGACGACGTCGACATTACGGTGCGCAGCGAAGGTACCTTCACGCTCGCCGTCGGACGTGCCGGGGATGTCGACGCCTGGGTGGGCGACGCCGCGCACCTGCGGGTGACCGCCATTGCCGAGGAGGGCCTGGAAACCAGGTTCACCGAGGGTGAAGAGACGGTCCCGAACCCCAGCGGCTCCGACCTCTGGACCAGCGAGGAAACCGCTGATGGCAGTGTGACTTACCGCTGGCTCGATCCAGCCGAGGGCGATTGGTCAATCCTGCTGGCAGCCGACGGCGAGAACCCGGCACCCACCGACATCTCGGTCACCTGGCCCAACGAGGCGACCACCGGCTGGGCGGTGCCCCTGATTGTGATCGGTGCGCTTGCCATCGTGCTGGGGATTGCCCTCTTCTTTGTCACACCAAAGCGCAACCGGCCCGCTGCCGAGGGCTCGCGAGCCCACCAGCGCCGCATGGAAACCCGGAAGAAGCCGAAGCGGGCAGGCGGAGCATCCTTCGGGGTGGCCGTCGTCGTTGCAGGGCTGACCGTCTCGGGCGCCGGGCTGGCTCACGCCAGCACCTCCGATCCGAGTTCAGTCCCGAGCCCGGATCCAAGTTCGGACCCGAGCTCTACCGCGTCAGCGACTTCCGAAGCGGCCGACGAACCGGCCCCACCCGTACTGCTGGAAAGCCAGCTGGAACGAATTCTGGCCTCGGTGGCGACTGTCGTTGCGGAAGGTGACGCGGCATCCGATGCGGAGCTGCTTGAGCCGCGGGTCGCCGAGGCGGCCCTGGCGCTCCGGACCGCCAACTATGACGTCCGGTCCCAGGCCAGTGACGTCCCGGAGCCCACTCCGGTGGCTGCCGAGCCCGTCCTGACCACAATGGTTTCATCGGAGACCAGCTGGCCCCGCACCGTCGTCGCCCTGACCCAGTCCGACGAGAACCCGGTGCCGCACGCACTGGTCCTGGTCCAGGCCGACCCCCGGTCGAACTACCAGCTCAGCGCCGCAATCCAGATGCTGCCCGGCACCACCTTCCCGGCCTCCGACGGTGCCGCAGGGGTAGCCGAGGTACCGGTCGACGTCGCAGGTGAGCTTGCGTTAGCCCCCCAGGACGCGATGGACGCGATCGCCGACTTCCTGTCGGAGCCCGACGGCGACAACGCCGAAACCTTCGAGGCTAATTCCTTTGCGGATGCCATCACCTCGTTCCAGGCCGACGTCGTCGCCGATCCGGGTAACGACTCTGCCGACATTACCTTCGTGCATGAGTCCGAGCAGGACTTCGCGCACGCCCTGTCCACCAGCGACGGCGGCGCGATGGTCTTCGGCTACCTGAACCACACCTATTCCAGCGTCCCGCGCGGCGCCGGTGATTCGATCGACCTCGACGGCACCGTTTACGAGTCGCTGACCGGCGAAACCTCAACCGACGAGGGCATCGACGTGCGGTATGGCGAAGCGGTAATGATGTATGTACCGCCTGCCGGCAGCGATGAGCGCATCCGGGTCATCGGTGCCGCCCAGCAGTTGCTCTCCGCCGAACTTCGGTAACTTCCACCAGAGACCACCCTTGAAAGGCGGAACCATGAGTATTCCAACCAACCGCGGGCCCCTCCCGCCGTCGTCAATGAACCTGCACGGAGCCGTGGATCTGTCGGCTTTGAAGGCACGGGCCGACGCCGCGCGGACCGCCCAGCAGGGCGGGACCCCCGCCCCCGCAGCACCCCCGGCGGATTCGGCACCCGGAGCCGCCAGCGCAGGGGCAGGCAGCCCCTACGTCGTTGAGGTCACCGAGCAGAGCTTCCCTCAGCTGGTTCAGCTGTCATCGCAGGTTCCGGTAATCGTGGACCTGAGGGCTTCCTGGAGCGAAGAATCGTCCCGCGTCACAGCGGTGCTGGAAGCGGTGACGGTCGAACATGACGGTCGGCTGCTGCTGGCCAAGGTCGACGTCGAGACGCAACCCCAGATAGCCCAGGCCTTCCAGGCACAGACGGTGCCCACCGTGGTGGCGGTCCTGAAGGGTCAGCCGGTGCCGCTGTTCGAGGGCGCGCTGCCCGAAGCCCAGATCCGGTCCTTCATTGACGAATTGCTGAAAGTGGCGGGCTCGAACGGCGTCTCAGGGTCGCTGCGGGAAGGTGCCGACGGCGAGGAGGCCGCTCCCGAAGAGCCGCCGCTGCCGCCCCTGCATCAGGCCGCCTTCGATGCCATCGAGGCCGGTGACTACCCCGCTGCCGCCGCCGCCTACCGGCAGGCCCTGGCAGAGCAACCAGCAGACGCCGAGGCGAAAGCTGGGCTGGCCCAGGTGGAACTGATGCAGCGGCTCAAGGATGTCGACGCCGAGACGATCCGGCAGCGCGGAGCCGACGAGCCCGACTCGGTGGAGAGCCAGCTCGCCGTCGCGGACCTGGACATTTCGGGAGGCCACGTCGAGGACGCGTTCGCCAGGATCGTCTCGTTCATTGGACGGACCGCGGGGGAACCCCGTGAAGTTGCCCGGGTGCGATTGATTGACCTGTTCGACGTCGTCGGGATCAGCGACCCGCGCGTCACGAAGGCGCGGGGAGCACTGGCACGCGCCCTGTTCTAGATTTTCATCCGCCGGACGGAGTCTGTGGGCGGTAATTCGTCCCTTTGGATGACGATGGGTCTCTCTTGACGTTGCTAGCGTGGAGGGATGAGCACACCATCTATGCCTTTGTCCCCGGGCTCAGCCGGCGGTCCCGCTTTTCCGGAGAGCCCGGCGCTGGTGATCCGGGGACTCGCCAAACGTTTTGGCGAAAAGATCGCCGTGAACGGCGTCGACCTGGATGTCCCCACCGGTTCGTTTTACGGACTGGTGGGCCCGAACGGCGCTGGCAAGACCACGACGCTGTCGATGGCCACGGGTTTGTTGCGCCCGGACCACGGCCAGGTGTGGGTGCATGGCGTGGACGTGTGGGCTCGGCCGCTCGAGGCGAAGAAGCTGATGGGGATTCTCCCCGACGGGGTGCGGCTGTTCGACCGGTTGACCGGGGAACAGTTGGTGACCTACGCGGGCCTGCTGCGCGGTATGGACCGCGACACGGTGGCGGAGCGGGTCGCGGACCTGCTCCGTGCGCTCGACCTGACTGACGACGCCGGCACCCTGGTGGTCGATTACTCGGCCGGCATGACCAAAAAGATCGCCCTGGCCTCGGCGCTGATCCACGCGCCGTCCCTGCTGGTCCTCGATGAGCCGTTCGAATCGGTGGACCCGGTATCGGCAGCCAACATCCGCGACATCCTGAACAGCTATGTCAGCTCCGGCGGTTCAGTCATCGTCTCCAGCCACGTCATGGACCTGGTCCAGCGGATGTGCGACCACGTTGCGGTGATCGCTGCCGGCACAGTCCTGGCCGCCGGCACCGTCGATGAGGTGCGCGGGGACTCCAGCCTCGAGGACCGGTTCGTGGAACTGGTGGGCGGACGCAACACCGCGGAGGGACTCACATGGTTGCGCACCTCCTAAGGCTCAAACTCACCCTCCTGCGGAACTCCCTCAAACGCAGCACCTGGGCACTGATCGGCGTGATCCTGGGCGGCCTGTACGGTCTGGGAATGCTGGGCCTGCTGATCCTGGCGCTGTTTGCCTTTGGTACCGCTGAACCGGAGATTATTCGCAACGTAGTGGTGATTGCCGGGTCAGCAGTCGTCCTCGGCTGGATTGTGGTGCCGATGGTCTCTTCGGGCATCGATATGACCCTTGACCCGGCGCGGTTCGTTACCTTCGCCGTGCCGATGCCGCAACTGATCGCCGGGCTCGCGCTGGGCGCGGTCATCGGCATCCCGGGGATCATCACCTTACTTGCCGCGCTCGGTCAGGTTGGTACCTGGCGGCTCTACCCTGCCGCAGCAGTGGTGGCGGTGGTGTGCGCTATTCTGGCCACCCTGTTGTGTGTCGTGGCCTCACGGTTGGCGGCCACGGCGGTCATGTCGCTGACCTCGTCGCGCACGTTCAAGGATGTCAGCTCCATGGTGGTGCTGGTGCCGATCATCCTGCTGGGGCCCATCATCGCCGGGATAGCGGCCGGGTTTGAACAGTCGGTCGGATTTGCCGGCGAGCTGGCGGCCATCCTGGGGTGGACGCCGCTGGGTGTCTTCTGGGCGGTTCCGGCGGACGTGGCCGACGGCGCCTACCTCACCGCCGCGCTGCGGTTCGCCTTCGGCGTCGCTACCCTCGCCCTGCTGGCCTGGCTCTGGCAGCTCAGCCTGGCCCGGGCGTTGGTGACGCCTGCCCACAACGCGGTGACCCGAAAAGCGGCAGGCAACCTGGGCTTCTTCAGCCGGTTTCCGGCGACTCCCACCGGGGCAGTTGCCGCCCGCGCCTTGACCTACTGGGCGCGGGATCCCCGTTACCTCGGGTCCATCGTGATTGTCCCGCTGGTCCCGCTTCTCATGCTGTTTTTCGCCTACCAGTCCGAGGACTTCACGATGCTGAATTTCGTGGGCCCGATCATCGCGTTCCTCCTCGCCTGGTCCATTTCGGCCGACATTTCCTATGACAACACGGCGTTCTGGCTGCACCTTTCCACCGGGGTGAGCGGGTGGGCAGACCGGGCGGGCCGCGCCTTGGCGGTAGCTGTGATCGCTGCCCCCGCGGTGCTGGTCTTCACCGTGGGTCCGCTGTGGATTTCCGGCAGCCTTGAGCAGTTGCCGGTGATGCTGGGCCTGTCGGTGGGTGTCCTGCTGACCGGGATCGGGTTCTCCAGCGTGGTCTCCGCCCGGTACACCTACAACGTGCCGCTCCCGGGCGAGAGCCCGCTGAAAACACCGCCGGGAACCGGATTCTCCATGTTCGCAGTCCAGATTATTGGCTGGCTGGTCCTTACCGCGCTGGTGCTGCCGGAACTCGGACTCGCCATCGCCTACTTTGTCACCGGCAACAGCGTCTTCGGTTGGCTTACGCTGGTAGTTGGTTGCGTCCTGGGTGCCGCGCTGCTGATGGGCGGCGTGAAGCTGGGCGGACAGTGGTACGACCGGAGGGCCCCCGAACTGCTGCAGGCAGTGGCCGTCAACAAATAGCTCAGACGATAGGACAGCTGATGGAAGTAGTAATCCTCCCTGATCAAGCGGCCATTGCAGCTGTGGCAGCCGACGCGATCGAGGACCTGGTCCGACGCAAGCCGAACGCGGTGCTGGGCCTCGCCACTGGTTCCTCCCCGCTCGGGGTGTATGACGAGCTCGCCCGCCGGCACCACACTGGTTCGTTGAGCTTCGCCGACGTCCACGGCTTCGCCCTGGACGAATATGTGGGGCTACCTGTTGGCCACCCGGAGTCCTACCGGGAGGTGATTCGGCGGGAGTTCACGAACCGGATCGACATTCACCCGGACAACGTCCATGGCCCCGACGGTGCCGCAGACGACATTCCCGCCGCGTGCGCCGCCTTTGAGCAGGCTATCCGGGAGGCCGGGGGAGTCGATCTTCAACTACTCGGGGTAGGTACGGACGGGCATATCGGCTTCAACGAACCGGGCAGTTCCCTGGCATCACGGACGCGGATCAAGAGCCTGATCGATCAGACCCGCAAGGACAACGCCCGCTTCTTCGACAGCATTGACGAGGTGCCGCACCACGTGGTGACCCAGGGGTTGGGCACCATCATGGACGCGCGCCACGTGGTGCTGATCGCCACCGGGGCGCAGAAAGCCCGGGCGGTCCACGACTTCGTGGAGGGGCCGGTAGCCGCCATCTGCGCGGCATCCGTTCTGCAAATGCATCCCCACACCACCGTTCTCATCGATGAGGCCGCCGCTTCTGGGTTGAAACTAGCCGATTACTATCGCCATACTTACGCGAACAAGCCTGCCTGGCAGGGAATCTAGCCGACCCCGCGACAGGCTGGACGACCTGAGCAACGATAGGATGGAAACCATGAGTACGCCTGCAGATCCCTATGACAATGACCCCCGCAGCGACCCGCGGAGCGACCCCCAACGCTCAGGGTCCACCGCGACGCTGGAGCGCGAAGAGCTCCGCGAGGAACTGGAACCCGGCGACCGCGAACGCCTTGCGCACTACGTGCGCAAGGAAAAGATCATGGAGTCCGCGCTGTCCGGGGACCCGGTGATCGCGCTGTGCGGCAAGGTCTGGACACCGGGCCGTGACCCCCAGAAGTTTCCGGTCTGCCCCGAGTGCAAAGACATTTACAACGGAATGCGTCCGGGCAAGGACGACAAGGACAAATAGGTGCCGGCGCGGTCGAGCTAGGTGTCGGCGCGGCACCGCCGCTTCGTCGCGGGCTGACCAAGTCGTAGGTTGACTAAGGATTCATGACAGATCGCCCCGCCCCGAACACGGCAGAGCCCGCTACCGGGCAGCCAGCCAGCCTGCGCCCCCTGACCATCGGGATCATTTCCATCATCACCTGCGCCGCTTTCGAGGCGATGGCGGTCACCACTGCCATGCCTGCGGTGGTCGAGGAACTCGGTGGGGTGTCCGGCTACGGGCTGGCCTTTTCGATGTATCTGACAGCGTCGTTGCTGGGCACCGTCATTGCCGGTACCTGGTGCGACAGGGTAGGTCCCCGCCCCGCGCTCGCCGTCGGCCTGACGCTGATGATCGCTGGTCTGCTGGTCTCAGGTGCCGCGGGCGAATTCTGGCTGGTTACTGCGGGCCGGGCAGTGTCGGGGCTGGGGGGCGGTTTCATGGTGGTGGCCGTCTACGTCATCATCGGAGGAGCCTACCCCCAGCATCGCCAGCCAGTGATCTTTGGGTGGTTATCCGCGGCCTGGGTGCTGCCGTCCCTGATCGGACCCGCCGTGGCTGGCTACCTGGCGGAGGAGTTCACCTGGCGCTGGGTGTTCCTGGGGGTCGTGCCGATTGTCCTGGCAGCGTTTGTCATGGTCTGGCCGAAAACCGCGTCACTGACAACCCCCGAGCCAGGTGCCGGTAACCGCGGTGACGGACGACGGCGGTCCCTGACCGGGATGGCCCTTGCCGGCGGCGTGCTGGCCGCCCAATTCGCCATCAACCGGCTCGCAGCGCAGGGCCTGGGGGACAGCGCCGGGTCAATAGTGCTCCTGCTCCTCGCCGCCGGGGGCGTCGCCGTCGCAGCGCTGACCTTCCCCCGCCTGCTGCCGAAGGGGACAGTGCGGCTCGCCCGAGGGTTGCCGAGCATCATCGCCACCCGCGGCCTGGTCACCGCCGCGTTCTTCGGCGCCGAGGCGTTCCTTCCCCTGATGCTGGTGACCTCGCGTGGCATGAATGAGGCGACCGCCGGCCTCACCCTGAGCGCCGGCGCCCTGGGGTGGAGTGCGGGGGCCTTTGTGCAGGCTCGTGTCACCTTCCGCCGACAGTGGCTGCTGGTCCTTGGGGCGTCGATCCTGTCGACCAGCGTCGGCGGACTGGCACTGGTCTCGGTTCCGACGGTGCCCTTCTGGGTTCTGGTGGTGGTGTGGACCCTTGCCGGTTTTGCCATGGGAATGACCCTGTCGAGCACCTCGGTGCTGGTCCTGAAGCTCTCACCGGCAGAGGAGCGGGGGAAAAACTCCTCCTCGCTGCAACTCAGCGACCAGATGGGTGGGGTGGTCGGAAGCACCATCGCGGGAGGGCTTTTCGCCCTGTTACGTGACCCGTCGAACCCGGGACAGGTGGGCGTGTTTGTTGCGATCTGGCTGGCTCTGTGCCTCTTCGCGGTTGCCGGTATAGTTGCCGGTTCGAGGGCGGTGCTGGGATCCTCCGATGAGCCGGCTAGTCCCCACCCAGACACAGACAGGCATGGAAAGGTCTCTTCTTAAGCGTGAGTAATAACATGCTCTTCGGCGTTGCCCCTGCCACAGGTGCATCGCTGCCACCGGCCTACCCGGAACGCGCGGCGTGGGGTACGGCGCCGAAACTCCGGCAGTGGCAGGAGCAGGCGCTCGCCAAGTACTTTGCCACCGGCCCGCAGGATTTCCTCGCCGTGGCCACCCCGGGCGCGGGTAAAACCACTTTCGCGCTGCGGGTTGCCACCGAGCTCGTGGAACGCGGCACCATCAACCGGATCACTATCGTCGCGCCGACTGACCACCTGAAGCGGCAGTGGGCTGACGCCGCGGCGCGGATTGGCCTGGCGATCGACCCCAACTTCCGGAACGCTGACGGCCGTCACGGTCAGGGTTTTATCGGCGTGGCAGTGACCTACGCCCAGGTGGCCAGCAAGCCGATGCTGCACCGTGCCAAGACCGAAGCCGCCAGGACCCTCGTCATCCTGGATGAGATTCATCACGGTGGCGATGCCCTGTCCTGGGGTGACGGTATTCGTGAAGCCTTCGAACCGGCGACCAGGCGGCTGGCGCTCACCGGGACGCCGTTCCGTTCGGACACGGCGGCGATCCCTTTCGTCGAGTACGCGGCCGACGCCGACGGTATTCGACGCTCCAAGTCCGACTACACCTACGGCTACGGCGAGGCCCTGCGGGACCACGTGGTGCGGCCTGTCATTTTCATGGCCTACTCGGGCCAGATGCGGTGGCGCACCAGCGCCGGCGAGGAGATGGCGGCTTCGCTCGGCGAAGCGTCAGTCACCAAGGACATCACCGCTCATGCCTGGCGGACGGCGCTGAACCCCACCGGCGAGTGGATCCCGGCGGTCCTCGCCGCGGCCGACAAGCGGCTCTCCGAGGTGCGGCGGACGGTATCCGACGCCGGCGGCATGGTGATCGCCACCGACCACGACGACGCCCGGGCCTATGCTGGCCTGCTCAAGAAGATCACCGGCGAATCACCGGTAGTGATTCTCTCGGATGATGCGAAGGCGTCGGAGAAGATCGAGGAGTACTCGGCTGGCGAGCAGCGCTGGATGGTAGCGGTCCGGATGGTCTCCGAAGGCGTTGACGTACCGAGGCTCGCCGTCGGGGTCTACGCAACCTCGACAGCGACGCCGCTGTTCTTCGCCCAGGCGGTGGGACGCTTTGTGCGTGCCCGACGCCGGGGAGAGACCGCTTCGGTCTTCCTGCCATCGGTGCCGAACCTGATGATCCTCGCCAACCAGCTGGAACTTGAGCGTGACCATGCCCTGGACCGTCCGGCGACTGACGAGGACGGGTTCGCCCCCGAGGAAGCGTTGATGGAGGAGGCGAACCGTGCCGAGAAAGCCTCCGACGAACTGACCAAGCAGAAGTTTGAGGCGCTTGAATCCCAGGCGTCCTTTGACCGGGTTCTTTTCGACGGCGGTGAGTTCGGTACCGGCGGCGAAATGGGCAGCGAGGATGAACAGGATTTCCTCGGCATTCCGGGGCTGCTCGACGCTGACCAGGTGGGAGTTCTGCTGCGCCAACGCCAGCAGGAACAACAGACCCGCCGGGGACGCAAGGG
>NZ_ALPM01000006.1:0-50827 GCF_000294595.1 Arthrobacter sp. TB 23
GAGCCGCTGGTCGTTGACCACCGGCTACTCACAGAACTACGGGGTGAGCTCGCCAAGAACGTATCAGCCTGGTCGGCACGCTCCGGCATGCCCCACGGTGTGGTGCACACCGAGCTGAGGAAGGCCTGCGGCGGTCCGGCCGTGGCACAGGCCAACGAGGATCAGCTCCAGCGGCGGCTGAAGAAGTTGCAGGACTGGTTCATCGGCCGGAAATAGCCGCCCGGTGCACTACCGCGAAGGGTGAGGGACCTGGGCGCGCGGCAGCGAAGGCCAGGTCCTACTCGACCAGTTCGACGCCGGCTTCTTCGAGTTCCTCGAGGGTGGTCTCGACGCCGTCGGGGTGGACCCCGCGGGTGTAGCGGACCAGGACCGAGGTGGTGTAGCCGGCCGCTACAGCGTCCAGGGCGGTTGCCTTGACGCAGAAGTCGGTGGCGAGGCCAACCACTGCCACCTCATCGACCTCCCGCTCACGGAGCCAGTCATCGAGTGTCACCGGGTCTTCTGTCGACCCCTCAGCCAGGGCGCCGAGCTTCTGCTCGCCGGTGGGAACCTCGTCTTCGGGGGCGAGGACGCCTTCAAAGCCCGAGTACGCCGCCTCGAACTGGCCTTTCCGGAAGACTGCTTCGACATTCTCGGTATCCAGGTCCGGGTGGAACCGTGATCCCTTGCTGTCGGCGACGCAGTGGACCGGCCAGGAGTGGAGGAAGTCAGGGGTCTGTGAAAAGTGGGCTCCAGGGTCGATGTGCCAGTCCTGGGTGGCGACAATGTGATCGAACTCCCCGCCCTGCTCGTCGATGAAGTCGCTGAGCAGGGAGGCGAGGTCGGCGCCGCCGTCGACGGCTAGCGACCCACCTTCACAGAAATCGTTCTGGACGTCGACAATGATCAGGGCGCGGGTCATGGTTCCTCCTCGTATTCGGTGGGGATGGCGGGTTCTCCGCGCTGCAGTCGCATGACCGAGCCCGGCAGTTCGGTCATGGACGACCGGTGGTGTTCGACGGCGCGGCGCACCGCATCGGCCCCGGTCCAGCCGGGCAGGATGTCGCCGTCGCTGACAAATTGCTGCAGCAGCGGCCGGTCGTTTCCGTCGTCGTGAGGCGAGCGGCCAATTCCCACCACCTCGGTTGTGGCGATGCCCGCGTCGTTGAGGCGGCGGAGTGCGTATTTGCGCCCGCCGCGCGAGGCCTTGTTCAGTGCTGACTTCGCTACTGAAACGAATTCGCCGTCGTCATCGGTCCGGCTCACCAGTTTGTAGACCAGGCCCGCGGTCGGGGCGCCCGAACCGGTGACCAGTGAGGTGCCGACGCCGTAGGAATCCACGGGAGCGGAGGCGAGGGAGCCAATCGCAAACTCGTCGAGATCCGAGGTGACCACAATCCGGGTGTTGTGGTTGCCCAGGTCATCGAGCAGCTGACGGACCCAGCGGGCCTGGGCCACGAGGTCGCCCGAATCCAGCCGCACCGCACCCAGCTCCGGTCCAGCCACCTCGACGGCGGTCCGGACGCCGCGTTCGACGTCGTACGTGTCCACCAGCAGCGATGTTCCGGCGCCCAGCGTGGCGACCTGGGCGGCGAAGGCATCCCGCTCCGTGTCGTGCAGCAGGGTGAAGGAGTGGGCTGCGGTGCCGACGGTCTTCACGCCGTACCTCCGACCGGCCTCGAGGTTGGAGGTGCTGGCGAAACCCCCAATGATGGCGGCCCGCGCAGCGGCCACCGCAGCCTCCTCCTGGGTGCGGCGCGACCCCATCTCGATGCAGGGACGGCTGCCGGCCGCCCCGGTCATCCGTGACGCGGCCGAGGCAATCGCGCAGTCGTGGTTGAGGATGGAGAGCACCAGGGTTTCCAGGATGCAGGCCTCGGCGAAGGTTCCCTCAACGATCAGGATGGGGGAGTGCGGGAAGTACGCCTCGCCCTCGGCATAACCCCAGACGTTCCCGCCGAAGCGGAAGTCGGCCAGCCAGTCAAGAGTGAGGGTGTCCACCACTCCGGCCGCTGACAGGTGGTCCAGCTGTTCAGTGCCGAAGCGAAAGTTTTCGAGGCTCTCCAGCAGGCGTCCCGTTCCGGCCACCACCCCATAGCGTCGGCCCTCCGGGAGGCGCCGTGCGAAAGCTTCGAAAACCGATTTCCGGTGCGCAGCCCCGGAATGCAGGGCGGCCTGAAGCATGGTCAGCTCGTAGTGGTCCGTATACAGGGCGGTGCTGGCCCGGGTGCTGACGACCGGGGCGGAGTTGGTGGGGCTCACAGTCACGACTCTAACCCGTTTGGGCGCCGACACAACCGGAATCCTGTCACCCGACCTGCGTTCTACAATGGTGCTATGACTGTTGGCACCGCTCCGGACACCGAACGGCTCGAGGAAACGGACACCGACCAGCTGACCGCTAGTGATATCCCGTGGGTAGTGATCGTCTGGAATGATCCGGTCAATCTCATGAGTTATGTCAGCTACGTGTTCCAGACCTATTTCGGGTACAGCGAAGCCAAGGCGAACAAGCTCATGATGGAAGTCCACGAGGCGGGTAAGTCGGTGGTCGCCGGTGGCAGCCGGGAAGAGGCCGAGCGGGACACGCTGGCCATGCATTCCTACGGACTCTGGGCGACGTTCCAGAAGTCCGACGCCCCCTGAGGCGAGCTACCCAGTAACTGTGCGTTAAGGAGAATTCTTGGCCAAGGCATTCAAGGCAACCCGTCGTGGGATCATCGGCACCCTGGATCCGGGGGAGCGGCAGCTGCTGCGCAAGCTGTTCGAGGACATCATCGAACTGCTGGAGCCCGCCGAGCCAGCCAATGCCGATCCGCTCGCCGCCATGGTCGGCGTGGATAGCACCGCGGTCACCCCCTCAGACAGCGCCGTGAGAAGGTTGCTGCCGGATGCGGTCCGGAACGACGACGGCGAGGCGCTGGAATTCCGCCGGCTGACCGAACGGTCCCTCCGCGAGGACAAGATCGGCACCCTGCGCGGCAGTGCCCTGCTGCTGGAGTCCAGCCCGCTGACCCTCACCGCCGAGCAGGCCCGGCTGATGGCCCGGGCGCTCAACGACGTCCGGCTGGTCCTCGCGGACCGGCTGAAGATCGAAACCGACGAGGACGCGGCCCGCCTTCACAACATTGACGACGTCGCCGACGCCGACGACGTCGAGACCTACCTGGCGCTGGTGTACAACTTTGCGAGCTGGCTTCAGGAGTCACTGGTCCAGGCCCTGTTTGGGCTGAAAGACAAGTGAACGAGGCCTGCTGCGCCGCTGTGGTCGAAGGCTGTGACTAATTCCACTGGCGTCGGGTTCGTCTAATCCCGGTGACAGGTCTTATGGTCGGTAGGTTATGACCTCCGTCCCGGGCGATTTTTCAGCAGTGAAGCGAACCGAGGCCCCGATCGGCATTTTCGATTCGGGCGTCGGTGGGCTGACAGTTGCGCGCGCCGTGATTGACCAGCTCCCGCGCGAGTCGATTCTCTACGTCGGCGACACCGCTCACGGCCCCTACGGCCCGTTGCCCATTGCCAAGGTTCGCGCCCACGCGCTGGGCGTAATGGATGAGCTGGTGGATTCAGGCGTCAAACTCCTGGTTATTGCCTGCAACTCCGCGTCAGCGGCCGTGCTCCGTGACGCCCGCGAACGCTACACCGCCCGCTACGGCATCCCGGTGATCGAGGTGATCCAGCCAGCGGTCCGGCGGGCCGTCGCTGCAACCCGGAGCGGGAGGATCGGGGTGATCGGCACCTCAGCCACGGTGGGCTCCCGCGCCTACGAGGACACCTTCGCCGCCGCTCCGCACCTGTCCATCACCTCAGCCGCCTGTCCCGAGTTCGTCGAATTTGTCGAAGCTGGGATCACCTCGGGTCCTGAACTCCTCTCGACCGCCCAGCGGTACCTGCAGCCGCTGAAGGAGGCGGGAGTGGACACGCTGGTGTTGGGGTGCACCCATTACCCCCTGCTGACCGGGGCGATCTCCTATGTGATGGGGGATGCGGTCACACTCGTCTCAAGCGCCGAGGAAACCGCGAAGGATGTCTATCGTGCGCTGATCTCCCACGACCTGGAGCGGGTGGGGGAGGCTCAGCCCAGGCACCACTTCGTCGCCACCGGCGACGCCCAGCGGTTCGGTGAGCTGGCCCGCCGGTTCCTGGGACCCGAGGTCCTCAGCGTAGAACACGTCGACCATGTGGCCGCCCAGTATCCCACCGGAAGTATGGCCAGGATCACCCCGGAAATGATCGCCACTGCGCGCGCCGATGCGAGGGGGAACTCCTAGCCATGAAGCTGACCATCGTGGGCTGTAGCGGGTCGTTTCCTGGCCCCCAATCGCCGGCGTCGTGCTACCTGGTGACCGCGACGGTGCCCGACGGCGACAGCACCCGGACCTGGCGGATCCTCCTCGATCTCGGCAACGGCGCCCTGGGCGCGCTGCAGCGTTACATGGACCTGCGCGATATTGATGCAGTGTTCCTCAGCCATCTGCACCCCGACCACTGCATGGATCTCTGCGGTCTGCACGTTGCGGTGCACTGGGATCCCAACGGCTGGCACCGGCCGCGGATCCCGGTGTGGGGCCCCGCGGGTACCGCCGACCGGATGGCGACCGCCTACGGGCTGGACCTCGACCCCGGCATGCATGAGGACTTCGACTTCCAGATCTGGAAATCCCGCGCCGCCGTCACCCTGGGGCCCTTCACCGTCACGCCGTACCCGGTGCTGCACCCGGTCGAGGAGGCGTATGCCCTGCGCGTCGAGGTCGCGGGCGACAATCCCGGCGACCCGCCCCGGGTGTTGACCTACTCCGGCGATACGGATGCCTGCGACGGCCTGATCGAGGCCGCCGCCGGGTCCAATGTTTTCCTGTGCGAGGCGGCGTTCCACGAGGGCCGCGACGACGCGATTGAGGGCGTCCACCTTACCGGCCGGCGGGCCGGGCAGGTGGCGGCAGCGGCGTCGTCGGACCGGTTGCTGCTCACCCACATCCCGGTGTGGAATGACGCCAACAGGACCATCGAGGAGGCCAGGACCAGCTACCGTGGGGATCTCGCCGTCGTGGTTGCTGGCGTTTCCTACGAGATCTGACGCCAAAAAAGTACCGCCCCCGCACACGAGTGGTTGCCCAACAGCGCACTTGCGGCTCGGCCACTTTTCCGCCGGCCCGTAGACTTAAGCCCATGACTCCAGCAGACACTTCCTCGCCCATCGCTGCCATCCTCCGGGCGGACGGCCGCACCCCGGACCAGCTCCGACCCATCAGCATCACCCGCGGCTGGTCCAACCAGGCCGAAGGGTCGGCACTCATCGAGTTCGGCAACACCCGTGTCCTCTGCACCGCATCACTGACCCAGGGCGTACCCCGCTGGCTCAAGGGCGAGGGCAAGGGCTGGGTCACGGCTGAGTACGCCATGCTTCCCCGCGCCACCAATACCCGATCGGACCGCGAATCGGTCAAGGGCAAAATTGGGGGCCGCACCCACGAGATTTCCCGTCTGATCGGGCGGTCTTTGCGCTCCATCATTGACACGAAGGCGCTGGGGGAGACCACCATTGTGCTGGACTGTGACGTACTCCAGGCCGACGGCGGCACCCGCACTGCAGCGATCACGGGCGCCTACGTGGCGTTGGCCGAAGCAATCCGCTACGCCAAGGAAAACAAGCTCATCGCCGCGTCGGCGCAGCCCCTCATCGACACGGTCGCCGCGGTCAGCGTCGGAATCATCGACGGCGTGCCCATGCTTGACCTGCCCTACGTCGAGGACGTCCGCGCGGAAACGGACATGAACGTGGTGGTCACTGGCAGCGGCAAGTTCGTGGAGGTCCAGGGCACCGCCGAGGGTGCACCGTTTGATCGTGACGAGCTCGACGCACTCCTTGACCTGGCCCTGCTCGGCACTTCCCAGCTGACCCAGATCCAGCTCGACATCCTTGGTGAGGGTGCCGGTGTCTGAGAACACCGGGAACGGTCGACCGGCTGTGGCAGCACCCAGGCTGGTGCTCGCCACCCGTAACGCGGGCAAGCTCCGGGAACTGCGTGAACTGCTGCGGGGCCAGGTTCCTGGTCTTGACGTTGATACGCAGGTTATTGACGCTGCGACAGCCGGCGCGCCCGACGTCGTCGAAAGCGGCACCACCTTCGAAGCCAATTCCCTCCTCAAGGCGCGGGCGGTGGCGGCGGCAACCGGGCTGGTGGCAGTTGCCGACGACTCGGGTCTCGCCGTCGACGTGCTCGGCGGTGCGCCGGGGATCTTTTCGGCACGGTGGGCAGGACGCCACGGTGATGATGAGGCCAACCTGCAGCTCCTCCTGGCCCAGCTCGCCGACATACCGGGGGCACAGCGCGGCGCATCATTCGTCTGCGCCGCCACGGTAGCCCTCCCGGATGGGACCGCCCAGGTGGCTCTGGGCGAGCTCAGGGGATCCCTCCTCAACGAGCCCCGGGGAGCCGGTGGATTTGGGTACGACCCCATTCTGCAGCCGGCAGGCCGTGAGGAGAGTTGTGCCGAGCTGTCGTCGGAGGAGAAGAATTCGATCAGCCACCGCGCGAGAGCCTTCAAGGCTTTGCTGCCCCACCTGATCGAAGCGTTGCGCTGAATCCCGCCTCCGCTCCCAGCAAAGCCCAGGCTCGTAGGGCAAAATTGGTCAGGATATGACTATTTCCTCGCAAACAGCACCGACCACCCCGACCGGCGGCGGGTCGGCGCTGGACAGCATTTCCGATTGGGCCGTTTCCATGATGGAAACCATCGGCGCGCCCGGCGCCGGTCTGGCGATCGCACTGGAAAACCTCTTTCCACCACTGCCCAGCGAAGTCATCCTGCCGCTGGCGGGCTTCACGGCAAGCCGGGGTAGCTTCACCCTGTTCGAAGCCATCTTCTGGACCACCGCAGGCTCACTGGTCGGTGCGCTGATCCTGTACCTGCTGGGCGCCTGGCTGGGACGCGACCGGATGCGAGCCATCGTGTCCCGGGTCCCACTGGTCGATCTGGAGGATGTGGACCGCGTAGAGGCCTGGTTCGACCGCCACGGCTACAAGGCAGTGTTCTTCGGCCGGATGATTCCGCTGTTTCGCAGTCTGGTCTCCATCCCGGCGGGCATCGAGCGGATGTCGATCTGGATATTCATTGCCCTCACCACCGCAGGAAGCCTCATCTGGAACTGCATCTTCGTGCTGGCCGGTTTCTACCTCGGGGAAAACTGGCACGTTGTCGAAGCCTATGCGGACGTGTTCCAGAAAATCGTGATCGCCGCCGTCGTCGTATTCCTTGGCTACTTTGTGGTCAGCCGGATCCTGAAGATTCGCCGCAATCGGGCTGAGCGGGACCCGGCCTGACACACGGCCTCCTGCCGATGGTGCAGCTGTGGCGAGTGTCCCCAATCGCCCGAGCGGCAGTGGCGGGTTCGAGGCGTGCTTCACCCGCCAACTGCGCAGGAGTTCCCGACGGCGTCGTGCCCACCACAGCCGTCCCAAAAAGCCTTGGCATCGCCCGCCCCCGGTTGTATGGTTAGTTACATCAGTAACTAACCAATTGACCAGCTGACTGGTCACCGGGGGGCCAGATGATCGATGACAGTAGGCCCATCTTCCTTCAGATAGCCGAAGAGATCGAAAACGAGATTGTCGAGGGAACCCTGGCCGAAGAGGCGCAGGTCCCATCAACGAACGAGTTTGCCGCTTTCCATCGCATCAACCCGGCGACCGCCGCCAAGGGCGTCAACCGACTCGTGGACGAGGGCATTCTCTACAAGCAACGGGGAATAGGAATGTTTGTTGCCACCGGTGCCCGCGCCGCGCTCCTGCAGCGCCGGCGGGACCAATTCTTTGACCAATACGTCCGCCCGCTGGCGGTAGAGGCTCGGAAGCTGGGAATCAGCCCCTCCGAACTGGCGGAAATGGTCCGCTCCAGCGAATCAGTTTCGGGGGGAACACCATGAGCAGCGTTATCGAAACACATGATCTGATCAAGACCTACCGCAACTCCACGGCGCTCGACGGGGTGAGCCTGTCGCTGCAGCCCGGGAAAATTTACGGCCTCCTCGGACGTAACGGGGCAGGCAAAACCACCCTGATGTCCATCCTCACCGCGCAGGGTTTCCAGACCTCCGGGACAGTCGCCGTCTTCGGTGAGAGTCCCTACGAGAATGAACGGGTGCTGAGCCGCATCTGCTTCATCCGTGAATCGCAAAAGTATCCAGATGCGTTCACGCCCAAGCATGCCTTCCGGTCGGCGGCGTTGTTTTTCACCAACTGGGACCAGGCACTTGCCAACCGATTGGTCGAGGATTTCCAGTTGCCCCTCAAGCGATCGATCAAGAAGCTCTCCCGCGGGCAACTCTCGGCCGTCGGCGTCATCATCGGTCTGGCATCCCGCGCCGAACTGACGTTCTTCGATGAGCCCTACCTTGGTCTGGACGCCGTGGCGAGGCAGCTGTTCTACGACCGGCTCGTCGAGGACTACGCGTTACACCCGCGGACCGTAGTGCTCTCCTCCCACCTGATCGATGAGGTGGCGAATCTCCTGGAACACGTGATTGTGATCGACAAAGGCCGCATCATCATGAACGACGACGCCGAGAGCATCAGGGGTTCGGCGTTCACGGTGGTCGGATCCGCAACCGTGGTGAAGGCTTTCCTTGCCGGCCGGGAAATTCTTCACACCGACAACTTCGCCTCACTGGCCTCGGTGACTGCCGTCGGCGTGCTCACGCCGACGGAGAAACGCGAGGCCGCAGAGCTGGGCCTGGAGCTCGCTCCGGTCTCACTGCAGCAGCTGGTGATCCGTCGAACCTTGGCAGCGACCAGCGGCGATCTGGACGCCGTGCACAACCACTCGCTGGAGGTATCACAATGAGTCGTGTAGTCAATGTCATGCGCATGCAGCTCAGCAACAGATGGACCTTTATCGGCATTCCGGCCGTAATCCTCGTGGCGTCCTTCGGGTTGAGCTGGGTCATCTGGTCCTTCATTCCCTATGAGGGAGCAAAATATTCGGGCGGTTCCCAGGCCATCATGTGGTACTTCCTGGCGCTGGGAATCCAGTCGCTCACCCTGACCTTCCCCTTTTCGCAGGGACTGAGCATCAGTCGCAAGTCCTTCTTCCTCGGGACCCTCGGCTTGTTCTCGATCATTGCGGCAGTGACAACGGCACTCTATTACGTGCTCGGCCTGATCGAGATAGCAACTGACGGGTGGGGACTCAACGGCAGATTCTTCGCGATTGACTGGATTGCCGAAGGATCCGGCCTGCCGATGATGGTCTTCTACTTCACGGCGATGATGGTGCTGTTCCTGGTTGGCTTCTGGGCCGCGACCATCTACAAACGGTGGCAGACCACGGGACTCCTGATCACCGGGATCGGGACTGCAGTCGTGCTGGTCGGCCTCGTCTTCTACCTCACCCGCCAGGAACTCTGGGGCCAGGTGGGCCAGTTCCTCAGCAGCCAGACCCAGCTGAGCGTCGCAGGCTGGCTCGCCGTCGTCGGCCTGGCGCTGGCGGGCGGGTCCTACCTCACCCTGCGACGGGCCGTGCCCTAGCTCAGCGTGGGGCGAACAGCTCACGTTGCAGGTCGATGCCTGGCTGGTGGAGCATAGCGTCGATGCCCAGCTCCTGCGCGGCAGCGACATTGACCTGGGCATCATCAACGAAGGTGACCTCATGTGGTTCGGCGCCAAGGTCCCGCAGCACGTGTTCGAAAATTTCCCGCTGCGGCTTCACCAGCTGGAGCACCGAACTGAAGTACATCTTCGTGAAGTACCCGGTCCAGGACGCCTGCTCAAACCTGGCCACCATCGGGGCAGGCATATTCGAGAGCAGCGCCAGCCGGGCACCCTGGCTGCTGAGTTCCTCGAGGACATCGAGGGTTTCCAGGTTGAAGTGGGACCACTGGTTGGCATCCAGCGTGTCGAGCAGGTCCGTCCGGCTCTCAGTGACGTCGCGTCCGGTGACCAGCGACCAGTATTCGACGCTGGTCTTGCGGCCAGCATCGAAGTCTAACCGGTGCTGCCAGTAGGGCGAGCCGGGGTCCATCAGCTGGACGCCAGCAGCATCCTCGAGGTTCAGCCAGTCCTCGGGTGTGGGCGCATTGGAGATCACCATGCCGTAATCGAACAGGTACCACTGTGTCTTTCCCATACCTCAGGGTAGGGGACTGTGGCAGGTATCTCCCGGCGCGCGGGTGAACGTTAGGTAAAATCCGTCGGTTCAACCCGTAGCGTTGACCCGGTGGGAATTGAGTTCACAGCAATCGATTTTGAGACAGCAAACGGGTTCCGTGGCTCGCCCTGCGCGGTTGGCTTGGCCAAGGTGCGGGACGGCAGGATCGTGGACGAGGCCCACTGGCTGATGCGCCCTCCCGCGGGGCACGACCATTTCGACTGGCGCAACGTACGGATCCACGGCATTTCCCCGGAGATGGTGGCGACCCAGCCACGGTTTGGGGACCTATTCCCGGAGATCGGTGCTTTTATTGGCGACGACGTCCTGGTGGCACATAACGCGGCCTTCGATCTGGGCGTCATCAGGTCGGGACAGGAAGTTTCCAACATCGCGGGCCCGGCCTACAACTACACCTGCACCGTGGTGCTCTCCCGGCGCAGTTATTCGCTGCCCTCGTACTCGCTGCCCTTCGTCGCCGAGGCGGCCGGAGTCCCGCTGGTCAACCACCATGATGCAGTTGAGGATGCCAGGGCGTGTGCCGGCATCATGATCGACATCGCCAGGATGAACGGTGCGGACTCGCTGGCAGAACTAGCCGCGCTGCAGCGGCTCCCACTCTCGATCCAGGATGCCTACGTACCGGGAATCAACCCTGTCTCGAAGGCGACGCGCGGTGCCCTGGCCCGTGGCCCGGTTGCTACCCGGACCGGCCCCTCCGGGTGGCCCGAGGAGGGCTTGAACCCGCCCGCGAATGGCGCAGCCGATCCGGCAAACCCGCTGTACGGCCAGACGGTGGTGTTCACCGGCACGCTCGGCATGCCCCGTCCGCAGGCCAAGGAACGGGCCGCGCGGCTCGGCGCCCAACCAGCGAGCACGGTCACCCAACGCACCACAGTATTGGTGGTGGGCGACGGATTTGAGGCCTCGGATCTGCGCAATGGACGCGTCACCGGCAAAGCCCGGCGTGTTCTCGACCTCCACGAGCGAGGCCAGCGGATCGAGGTCCTCTCGGAAGCCGAGTTCCTGCAGATGACTGAGGGCCGCTGGCCCGTCGACAGTCCCTGACCGGTCTACGGTCCCTGACCTGCTTACGGTTCCAGCCGCTCTACAGGGCCAGCTGGACCCCGGTGAGCTCCTCCGACGCGTCGATCAGCCGGGAAGCGGTGTTGCGCTCGCGGGCGTGCGGATGCGCCGGCACCGACGTCGGGTGACCCCGTAACTGGAACCAGCCGCTCGGCCCGCAGTAGGAGCCGTTGTCGACGCCCGGATCACCCACCGCCCGAACCAGGGGCCACGCCCCGGTGTCCTTGCCGTGCGAGACGGGTGCCAGCACGCGGCGCTGTGCAGCGGGTGGGGTGTCGTTCAAACCGATTCCGGGTCGGTGCGGGGTGAGCATGTCCAGGGCCAGACCCGGATGGGCCACGATGCTCTGTACCGGGCTCCCCAGCAGGTGAAGCCGGGCAGCGAGTTCGAAACCGAAGGTCATGACAGCCAGCTTCGACGTCGCGTAGGAGCGCGGATTGTTGTACTTCGCTGGCATCAGGTCGGCAGTGTTCAGCCGGACCCAGCGGTGGCTGATGCTGCCCAGATGAACCACCCGGCCGCGCGCAGCGGTGAGGGCAGGCAGCAGACCCGCCGTGAGGGCAAAATGCCCCAGGTGGTTGGTGCCGAACTGCAGCTCAAAACCATCCGCCGTGTGCTGGCGTCCGGCCGCGCCCACAACTCCGGCGTTCGCCAGGAGCGCATCGAGGGGACCCCGTGAGGAGAGCACTTCCACGGCCTGCCGTACCGAGTCGAGCCGGGCCAGATCGAGCTCCTGGTAGTGGACGTCTGCGTCGGGAACCCTGCGCCGGATCGCTGCAATGGCCGCCGTGACCTTCTGCTCATTGCGCGACGCCATCACCACGGTCGCCCCGGCCGCCGCCAGCTGCTCGCAGGCAAAGTAGCCGAGCCCGGCGTTCCCTCCGGTGACCACCACGGTGCGGCCGCTCAGATCCGACAGGTGAGCGGGACTCCAGTTATCCATGAGCCAAGACTAGGCACAGCAGGGGCCAGCCCAAGAATCGACCAGAACCGCCCCAGGGAAAGGCTCAGCCGGTCGAGGTGGTTTCCACCAACAGCTGAGCCATCGCGCTGACGGTTTCGGCACCCTCCAGCAAGGACACCCACGCGGCGGGCAGCCCCTGCACCCCGTAGAGCGCGCCGAGAATGTTGCCGGCGATCGACCCCGTCGTGTCGCTGTCACCGTCGTGATTGACAGCGAGGCATAACGCAGCGCGGAAGTGGTCCTCTACTCCCGCGGTCGTCTCGGTTGCCAGCACCGCATACACGGCAATCGCCAGGGCTTCGTCAGCTGTCCACCCACCGCCGAGGGCTGCCGTCATCAGCTCAGGCGAGACACCGCCGTCGTCGGCCAGTTCGACAGCGGTCTCAAGGAGGCGGACCAGCTCGGGTACCGCCGAAGCGGCTGCCCGGGAGACGGCGGCAGCCACCGCCTCAGCGAGAGGCTTGCCATCACGGGCGATTGAGTGGATCAGGACCGCGACCACGGCAGCGCCGTGCTGGGCCGTGGGGTGGCCGTGGGTCAGTGCGGCGGCGTTCATCGCCAGCCGATCGGCAACCTCGACAGGAATATGGGGCACCAGCCCAAACGGGGCGGAACGCATCACCGTGCCGGAGCCTTTGGCGTCAAGATTCAGTGGCCGCGCCTGGGTGCCCATCTCTCCGCTGCGGAGTGCGCTGAGGCACGCCGCGCCGGGCCGGCGGCGGTGCTGAAGGACTTCCTGGGCATCGATCCAGCGGGGCGGGGGAGCAGGCGCCGACGACGACGGCGTCTCGCCCTGCGTCGCCAGCCACCGCAGGTAGGCCAGCCACAGGCAGGCGGTCTCATCAGCCGCCACTCCATCATTGGCCCATTGGATGGCATCAACGAGTCCGTCGACCGTATACAACGTGAGCTGGGTATCGTCGGAAAACCGGAACGTGTCCGGCAAAGCGTCGGGGGAGGTCACACCGTGTGGACCGTAGGCTGTCCGGATGGATTGCAGGTCGAGTTCTTCGACGGCATAGCCGAGGGCATCGCCGAGGGCACCGCCCAGCAGGCAGCCATGAACACGGTCGGAATAAGTCGGGGCAACAGGCACCTCAACAGTCTAGTGTCGGGTATGGTGCTACTGCCCCGTCCACCGGCGTCGCCCGCTCACAGCGGGCATCCAGCAACAAGTGGAACGCTGGACGGGTTTGCCTGACCGGATCGTACGGTCCCGACAATAGAGTCGACCCCCATCTCGACTCTCCCATTCAGCTTGAAGGAATACGTTCACCATGACGCAGACATCTCTGCCCAGCCACGATCTGCACGCGGACCCGGAACACTCCGGGCGCGCTGCCGGGATCAAAGACTTTCCACTGGTGGCCCGGTCCCTCGCCGAAGCAGCAGGCTCGTTCCTGCTGGTCCTCGCGGGACTGGGCGTCACCATCCTGAACACCCAGACGGGTGTTCAGCCGACTCTCGCCTTCGGTCTGGCGCTGATCGGAGCGATGGTCGCGTTCGGCTATGTGTCGGGGGGTCACTTCAACCCGGCGGTCACGCTCGGCTCGGCAATCGCAGGTAAAACCTCGTGGGCCTCGGTACTGCCCTACATTGTGGCGCAGGTGGTCGGCGGGGTTGTCGCAGCAGTGTTTATCTGGTTGCTCCTGAGCGCCAACCAGCAGTTTGCCGGTAGCGTCCAGGCCCTGTTCGCCGTCTCGGCCAACGGTTACGCAGACAATTCGCCCACCCAGTTCGCCCTGAGCAGCGCTCTCCTCGCCGAGGTTGTCGGCACCGCGATCTTTGTCGCCGTCGTGCTGGGGGCTACCTCCCGCACCGCCACTGGTGCGCTGCGCAACGCCGGTGGGCCCTTCGCCATCGGGCTGGTCTACGCCGCGCTGCTGACCTTCCTGCTCCCCATCACCAACGGGTCGTTGAACCCAGCCCGGTCAACCGCCGCCGCCATCTTCTCCGAAGGCTGGGCCATCGAGCAGCTGTGGCTGTTCTGGGTAGCACCGGTGCTCGGCGCAGCGATCGTTGGACTGATCTACCGCAGCACCGAGCTGTTTGGTGGACGCAAGAGTGAAGCCGGGGTGGCTGGGGCGGCCGACGGATCCGTCGCCGCACCTGCCGACGACGACGCAGCCCCGGCAGTCACCGGGGTCAACGCCCCATCGCAGACCACCGGGGTGACGTCGGCTGACCGCTACCCGGCCGGCCATGCACGCACCGGTGACACGGCCGAGGATGGTCAGGTTGACCGTCCCGCCGGGACCGACGAGGCACGGAGGTTCTTCGACGGATCCGACGATCGCCGCGACGAAAAGTAGGCTAAAACCGGGCCAAAGTCCGCACCGCCGGGAACCCTCCGCAGGAATGTCAGTGGGGGCCGGTAGCTTGGAATCATGAGGCTACTGCACACATCCGATTGGCACCTGGGACGGTCGTTCCACGGTGTGGGTACCCTTCAGGCGCAACGGATTTTCATCGACCACCTCGAGAAATCTGTCCGCGAGCATGAAGTCGATGTGGTGCTGATCGCCGGCGACGTCTACGACCGTGCACTGCCCGGCGTCGACGTCGTCGGCCTCTTCGACGACGCGCTGGATCGTCTCACCGGGGCGGGAGCGCAGGTGGTGGTTTCCAGTGGAAACCACGACTCCGCCACCAGACTGGGATTCGGCGGTCGCATTCTGGAACGCGGCGGAGTGCACTTACGCACCCGGCTTGAGGACATTGCGCGGCCGGTCCTTTTCCCCCTTGACGACGACGGCGCCGAGCTGGCCGTCTATGGCCTGCCCTACCTCGAGCCGCGGCTGGTCGCAGGTGGGCTCGGAGCCGAGGCCCCGACACACACCAGCGTGACCAGGGCAGCCCTGGACCGGGTCCATTCGAACCTGGCGCATCGCCGGGCGGCCGGGACCGTCCGGTCCCTGGTCATGGCGCACACCTTCGCCAGCGGCGGTATCACCTCGGCCAGCGAACGCGATCTCAGCGTGGGTGGGGTTGGTGCCGTGCCCCTCGATCTCTTTGAATCCTTCGACTACACGGCCCTGGGGCACCTTCATGGCCAGCAGCAATTGGCACCCAATGTGCGGTACTCCGGTTCGCCCCTGCCCTATTCGTTCTCGGAAGCCAACCAGGCCAAGGGCGCCTGGCTGGTGGACATCAGCGCCGACGGGCTGGGTGAGGTCAGTGCAATTAACTGGCCAGGGTACCGCGAGCTGGCGGTCCTGACTGGGGAACTTGAGGACCTGCTGGCGGACCCGCGCCATGACTGGGCCGAGAACGCCTATTGCCACATCACCCTCACCGACGCTGACCGGCCCGCCCAGGCTATGGAGCGCCTGCGGAGCCGCTTCCCCACCACCCTGGTATTGAACTTCGAACCGGCCGGTGACCGGCAACGCGCAGCGCAGACCTACAGCCAGCGCATCGCCACGGCCACTGATGATGTGGAGGTGTGCTGTGGCTTCTTTGACCACGTCCGGTCCCGTCCAGCGAACGATGGCGAACGCGCTGTCATCACCTCCGCCCTTGAGACAGTCCGTTCGGCACAGGTCGAACGATGAGGATCCACCGCCTGGAACTTCAGGCGTTCGGCCCCTTCGCTGAACGCCAGCAGGTCGACTTCGACAGGTTGGGTGCCCACGGTCTGTTCCTCCTGAACGGCCCCACGGGCGCCGGAAAATCGAGCGTACTCGACGCGATTTGCTACGCGCTCTATGGATCGGTGCCCGGCGCCCGGCAGGGTGCAAAGCGGCTCCGCAGCGACCACGCACCCGAGTCGCTGGCCCCCGAGGTGACCTGCGAGTTCAGCGTGGGCGGTCGCCGGTTGGAAGTGATCCGCAATCCGCAATGGAATCGCCCGGCCAAGCGGGGCAAGGGGACCACCTCCGAGCCGGCCCGCACCCTGCTGAGGGAGCAGGTCGACGGCGAATGGGTCCAGAAATCCGCCCGAAACGATGAAGCCGGCGACGAGATCCAGACCCTTCTCGGCATGAATCGTGAGCAGTTCACCCGGGTGGTGATGCTGCCACAGGGCGAGTTCGCCGCTTTCCTTCGCTCCGATGCGAAATCCCGCCGGGAACTGCTGCAGCGGCTCTTCTCCACCGACCGTTTCGAACAGGTGGAGCAAGTCCTCGCTGAACGAGCCAGGGCGCTCGGCGGCCGGGTCGCCGACGCCGAAGCCGGGTTGACCCACATCTTCCGTCGGGCCCTGGATGAGGTGGAGCGCCATGCCCTCATAGGGGGAGAGGCGGACCCCGCCCCCGATTCCGCCCCTGGGTCCGACGCGGCTCCGGAAACCCAGGAAGCCGGACCGGAAACCATCAGCGGCTTGCAGGTGCGTCTCGCCGGTGCGCTGGAAGGTGCAACCCAGACTTCGACCAAGGATTCGCAGGAGCTTGCTGCATTCCGACAGGCACACCAGGAGACGTCGGCCCTCCACGCGCGCCAGGGTGCACTGGCGAAGTTCAGGGCTGACGAGGCCGCGCATCTGGCCCAGCGTGAGGATGCGGAAGCGTTTCAGGCTGCAGTGGAACGGGATCGGAAGGCCCGCATCCTTGAGGGTGGCCTCCGCTCATTGGATCAGGCAGAGCGGACGCTCAGCCACGCCACCGCCGGGGCGAAGGTCGCAACGCTCCGGATCGCCGAATCCGAGGTGGCCGGATCCCTGGTGCCCGGCCTCAATCCAGACGACGTCATTTCCGTCATCACCGCCGCCGACGGCGTCGACGTGAGCCCTGACGGCGTCGATGTGAGCCCTGCCGGCGTCGACGGCGCGGGGTCCAGCCTTGACGAGACGATCGGCGTGCTCGATGCTGCCTGCACCAGTGCCACCTCAGACCTCGGGGTGCTGCGCTCGGCACTGCCGGAGGAACAGCGTCTGCAGTCGCTGGAGCACAGGCTCGCCAAGGCGGCGGCCGAGCAGGAACGGATTGAGGCAGCCCTTGCGGACTGCTCGGGTGCCCAGGAGGAGGTCCGTGCCGAGGCCGCCGATGCCCGTGCGGAGCGTAGCGAGCTTGAGCGTCAGGTCAACCAGGAATCGACGCTGGGGGAGCGGGTGGCAGAGGGCAAGCGGCTCCTGACCACGATCGCGGCCCTCGGGACCGCGCGGGACAGGGTCCTGGGCGAGGAGGAGAAGTACACGGCAGCCGAACGGCGCTTCCTTGAGCTCAAGGGTCACTGGCTGGATACCCTCCGGCAACGCCTGGAACAGGCTGCAGCCGAGTTGGCTGACCGACTCACCGACGATAGTGACTGCCCGGTCTGCGGCAGCCGGTCCCATCCCCGGCCGGCCTCGGCCGATCTGGACACCCTGGTCACCCACGACCAGGAAGAGGCTGCACACCGGAAGCAGGACGCCGCCGAGCAGGAGCTGGACCGGATCCGACGAGTGCGGGACGAGGCAGTCCTGGAGGCCGCCAGGTTGGAGGCGCAGGGTGGTGGCAGGGATGCTGCCGACGTGCAGGAGGACCTCACGCGGGACACTGGCCTGCTGGCGGAAGCCGTCGCAGCACGACAGGCATTGGAGCGCGTCACGGCCCGGCTGGTCGAGTTGACCAAACGCGAAGAAAGCCTCACTGCCACCTACAACGGGTTGACAACTTCCCTTGCTGAACTGCGGTCACTGATTGCCGGGCTGGAGGAACAGCGAGGGGAAGTGACGGGGCGGCTGGTCACGCTCCGCGATGGGTATGACACCCTGGCCGAACGGATTACTCAGCTGTCGGCGGGACACGAAGCTATTACCACCTGTCGGGACGCCCTGCAGGGCCTGATCCGTGCCCGCGACGGCCACGATCAGGCGTTTGGCTCGCTGGCCGAGGGACTGTCGAACTCGTCATTCGACGACCCGGATGAGGTGCGCGCGGCCCTGCTGCCGTCGGCTGAGCTGCAGCGCGCCGAGCAGTTCCTCAGCGGCTATCAGCGCACCACGCACCGGCTGGAAGCTGACCAGGGCCTGCCGGAGATTGCCGGGGCACTTCAGGACGAGGCAGCCGGTCTGCCGGCAGTGACCCGCGAAGTGCTTGAAGCAGCGGCAGCGGCGGAGAGTGAATCGGCTGCACGCGCCGCGAAAAGTGAGGTCAAACGTCGGATGATCGAGGAGTCGGCCGCACAGCTTGAACGCTATGCAGCCGAAATGGGCCGCCAGGAGAAGCTGGTGCTGCCGCTGCGGACCGAGTATGAACTCGTGAAATCGTTGGCCGACACCGCGGCCGGAGGCGGAGACAACTCGTACAAGATGAGTCTTGGCACCTACGTGCTGGCTGCACGCCTGGAGCAGGTAGCGGATGCAGCGACTGAACGGCTGCTGGCCATGTCTGATGGGCGCTATGCTCTCGTGCACAGTGATGCGCTATCGGGCAACAAGAAGTCGGGCCTGGGACTCAACGTCATCGACGGCTGGACCGGAAATACGAGGGACACGGCAACCCTCTCAGGCGGCGAATCCTTCATGGCGGCCCTGGCGCTCGCCCTCGGCCTGGCCGACGTCGTTCAGGCCGAGTCAGGGGGAATCGAGATCGAGACACTGTTCGTTGATGAGGGCTTCGGTAGTCTCGATGACCAATCCCTGGAACAGGTCATGGACGCTCTGGAAGGGCTTCGGGACGGCGGCCGCATGGTGGGGCTGGTCAGCCACGTCGCCGAACTCAAGCAGCGCATCACCGCCCAGCTTCAGGTGATCAAGGGACGAAACGGATCCACCCTGCGGATTGTCGACCAGTTACCGGTCGACCAACTGCCCATCGACCAACTGCCCATCGACGATCAGCCCACCGGTCCGCATCAGACGGATGGGCTGCAGACGGTGTAAATTGAGGGTTGTCACCGGGTTGGGCGCATCGGGAGGGGGGACGATGCGCAATCAGCTGTATCCGGAAAGACCCTCACCATGACACTACCCGCAGTATCCGCTAGCCGGCTGGGACGCTATGGCCGGCTCCCGGCCCTCGCCGGATCTTCTTTCCTCACCATCGGCTTCTTCGCCCGGCTGCCCCTGGCCATGTTGACTGTCGGGGCCCTGACCCTGGTTACGGCGGCCAGCGGGTCGGTAGCAACCGGAGGGTTTGCCGCCGGAGCGGTCGGCGTCGGTTCGGCGCTGGGAGCCCCTATTCTCGGGTACCTTGCCGACCGCACCGGGCAACGGCCAGTGCTGCTCGTCTCGGCGGTCCTGAACACTATGGCGATTGCCCTGGTGGTCACAGCCAGTTACTCAGTGCCTAACTTTTCGGCGGCCTCCACCGCACTCATTCTCGGGGCAGCCTTCGGCATGGGATTGACCTGCCCGCAGATCGGGCCACTGGCCCGGGTGCGGTGGATCGCCCTGACCCGCGGAACCCAACAGGGTGATCTGGACACGGCGCTGTCCTACGAGAGCACCGCGGATGAACTGACCTTCGTCCTGGGGCCAGCACTTGTGGGCCTGTTGGCGAGTGTGATTGCCCCCTGGCTGCCGCTGGCCCTCGCCGCCGTGCTGACCATCGTCATGGTGAGCGCGTTCGCAATTCACCCCACGGTCCAGGCCGTGGTGCCGCTAAGCCGGCGTCCTCACCCTGCCCGGGAGGGGGAGCCCAGCACCCGCCGGAGGGAGCCCGGCAGCCGACGGTTCTGGTTGCTGGTTCCGCTCCCGGTGCTTGGCATGGTTGCAATGGGTACCTTCTTCGGCTCAACGCAGACGGCCCTGATCGCGTTCGCCGGCGAGTTCGGGGCTGCGACGTCGGCGGGTCTGCTGTACGCCGTGATGGGTCTGAGCTCAGCGGCGGCGGCGCTGTCGGTGGCGTACTGGTCAGCCAGATTCTCGGCGTCGTTTCGCTGGATCATCTCCGCTGGCGGGATGAGCCTGCTCAGCCTGTTCCTCTTCATCCCGCAGGAGGTCCCGCTGATGCTGCTGGTGCTGTTCGTCCTGGGTATCCCGGTGGGACCCACGATGGTCACGATTTTCAGTATCGGCTCCCTGGTGGCCCCGAAGGAACTGATGGGAACGGTCATGACCCTGCTGGCCAGCGGAATTGTCGCTGGGACGGCGATCGGGGCCGCAGTGGCCGGGACCCTGGCGGAAGCGAACGGCTTCAGTTCTGCCTTCGTGGTTCCGGTAGCTGCGGCTGGTGCGCTGCTGGTGCTGGGAGTCGTTTCATTGACGGTGCCCCGGCAGCATCAATCCGACTAGCCCGCTGCACCCCATACCCCAATACCCGCACCCAGCACCCCGCACCTCCCCATCGAGTCAACAGATATGACGGGTTTCCGGCCCCGAACCTGTTATTTCTGCTGACTCGATCCGGGTGGGGGCGGCCTCAGCGCAACTGTTGTTCGATGGTCCGCGCGCAGTCCGCGAGTTGAGCACCAAGCTCCGCCGGAGTGTGCTGGCTGCGGATGTAGACCAGCGCTACGGCTGCCGGTAGTTGACCGGGGATGCGGACCGGTACGGCTACCGAGGAGACGCCCTCAATCACCTCATCGTGGCTCACCGCGTAGCCGGTGCGCTGCGCGGTGCGCGCGGCTTCCCGGTACTGCTGGCCAGGGGCAAAACGAGCCCAGTCCTGTTCAGTCATTGCCGATTGGATGGCAATTCCCGGCGCTCCGGCGCTCACCGAGTGGCGGGTGCCAGGGCGCTGGGCAACGGTGGCACCGGTGTGCCGGGGCTCTACCGTGACCAGCGTGACGCAGTCATGTTGGTTCAGGACGGCAACGAAGGCGGTCATGCCCAGGCTATTGGCCAAATGGGTCAGTTCGGGGAGCGCCGCCGACTGCAGATCGCCCGCGACGCCGCGGGCCAGCGCGGCGAGGCCGGGGCCCGCCTGCACCCGACCCGCAGCATCCCTCACCACCAGCGAGTGGTCTTCAAGGGTCCGCAGGATGCGGTAGGCGATGGAGCGGTGCACCCCAAGCTGCGTGGACAGCTCGGCGATGGACAGGGGGGTGCGCGCTTCGGCCAGGATTTCCAGGGCACGGATGCCCCGAGAGAGGGTCTGGGAATGTGACGACGGTGCCACCGTAGCGCTGGTCTGCACACTGTCCATGGCGTCCTCTCGGGTGGGCGGCTGTTGTCTTCGTCACTTCCGCCAATATTTCACTATCAGAATGAATTGTTCAACTATAGAACAGCTAGGCAGCGGCGCACCCGCACGTCGGCGCTCCCTGAACGTGCCGCGGGCCCACCACTTCAGGGGAAGCCTCGGCCGGTTCGCGACCGGCGTCGCGATCGTCACCTTCGACGGCGCCACCAAGCGTCATGGGATCACCGTCAATTCCTTTACCTCGGTGTCAATGGATCCGCCGCTGGTGCTGGTGAGTATCGCCCGCAGCACCACGGCCCACGACGAGTTGGCTGGCAGACCGTTCACCGTCAACATCCTCGGCGCCGAGCAGCGCCAACTGGCCCTGCACTTCGCCGGGCGACCCGTTGATGAGCCGCTCTGGGTCGAGGGGGAAGGTGCGCCACGTCTGGGGAACGTCCTGGCCTACTTTGAGTGCACTCCGTGGGCAGCGTACGACGGCGGCGACCACACCCTGTACCTCGGCGAGGTGCAGGATTTCAACTACCGCAAGGGCGATGCCCTGGCGTACGCCAACAGTAGCTTCACGACCATCCCGGAAGACCAGCTGGGGATGGAAGACCTACTCTGACCGGGTCCACCAAAACCCCAGGCAGCTGAACCGCACGACTTCCTCGAGGACTGAAGAACAATGGGCATCCGATCCGGCACGCAGTACCTGGACACATTGAATTCCATGCGACCGCACGTGGTCATCGATGGTCAGGTGGTCAGCGAAAACATCGCCGATCACCCTGCGTTCAGGAATGTGGCGCGGTCCTACGCCAGGCTATTCGATCTGCAGCACGATCCCGAGTATGCGGACCGGCTGACGTACCCATCGCCGTCGAGCGGTGACCGGGTCAACGCCTCCTTCCTCGTGCCGCGCACGGTCGCGGACCTGGAACGGCGTCGTGCGGCGACGGCCTGTTGGGCCGAATATTCGCAGGGTTTCCTGGGCCGCACCGGGGATTACATGAATGGGTGCCTGACCGCGCTGAGCGCGGCCGAACACTGGTTTGCCCAGGCGGACCCCATGTTCGGCGAGAACATTCGCCGGTACTACGAGTTCTGCCGGGAGAATGATCTCCTCACCACCCACACGCTGATTCCGCCGCAGGTCAATCGGTCGGTGTCGGGATCGGAGCAGCTGGGTGGTCACCTGTCGGCCCGCATCACCGAGGAACGCGACGACGGAATCATTATCAACGGTGCCCGCATGCTCGCTACCAACGCCCCCATCGCCGATGAACTGCTTGTCTTCCCGTCCACCCTGTTGCGCGGAACCCCCGAGGATGCGCCGTATTCCTTCGCGTTCGCGCTCCCCAACGACGCTGAGGGTCTGAGGTACCTGTGCCGGACCCCCCTCCACAATGGTGGGTCGATCCACGACGAGCCGCTGGCTTCGCGGTTCGAGGAAATGGACGCCGTCGTCATATTCGACAATGTGTTCGTGCCGAACGAGCGCATCTTCATGCTCGGGCACCCCGACCTCTGCAACGGCTTCTACTCCGAAACCGGCGCCGGGGCGCTGATGACCCACCAGGTGGTCACGCGGACCATCGCCAAGAGCGAGTTCTTCCTCGGCCTGGCAGCGGAGTTGTCGGAGTCCATCGGTATCGGCGGATTCCAGCACATCCAGGAGGATCTCGCCGAGCTCATCCAGACGGTCGAAATCGGCAAAGCCCTGCTGCGGGCGTCCGAGGTCGATGCCACACTGAACGACGACGGCGTGATGTTGCCGAAGTGGGCCACACTCAACGCGGCACGCAACTGGTATCCGAAGGTGGCCCAGCGCTTCCCCCAGATTATCCGCAAATTATCCGCCAGCGGCCTGATGGCGCTCCCGGGCGAGGCCGATCTGGCCAGTGCGGCGCTGCCGGATATCGAACGGTATCTCCAGACCAAAACGCTCACCGGACCCGAACGGGTGCGGCTATTCAAGCTGGCCCATGACGCGTCAATCTCCGGTTTCTCGGGTCGTCAGGCCCTGTATGAGTATTTCTTCTTCGGCGACCCGGTTCGGATGGCCGGGGCACTGGTCAAAAGCTATGACACTGCCCCTGTCCAGGCGCGGGTGCGCGAGTTCCTGGCTCGTACCGACTAGGCGCGCCGCCGCATTTCGACAGGCTTCCCGGCAGGTCTTCCGGCAAGTCGTCGCCGGGGAGCGTGCATTAGGCCATCCCGGGGTAGTATGATCAGCGTCACAAACCGAACGTTCTGTCAGTAAATAGTCCGTCCCACCCTGGAGTACACAATGACGTCTTCTTCCACCAGCGTTGGCCAGCCCAAACAACGCGTGACCCGCGAGGAACGCAAGGTTCTGGCGGGGACCCTGGTCGGCACCACCATCGAGTGGTACGACTTTTTCATTTTCGCCCAGCTGACCGCGACAGTCCTGGCCGGGCTCTTCCTGACACCCCTGTCGGATTCGAACCCCGGCCTGGCCCAGATCCTGTCGTTCGCCCTGATCGGCATCAGCTTCCTCTTCCGTCCGCTCGGCGCGATCGTCGCGGGTCACCTCGGTGACCGGATTGGCCGCAAGGCCGTGCTGGTGATGACCCTGCTCCTGATGGGTGGGGCGACCGCTCTGATCGGCCTCCTGCCGACCTACGCGCAGATCGGCATCTGGGCACCCATCCTGCTGATCCTGTTCCGCATCATCCAGGGCTTCTCCGCCGGCGGTGAATGGGGCGGTGCAGCACTCATGGCCGTGGAGCACGCACCCGTACACCGGCGCGGACTCTTCGGGGCCTACCCGCAGATCGGTGTCCCCATCGGGATGATCCTCGCGACCAGCCTCCTGTTGCTGCTGCGGACGGTTCTGACCGAAGATGAGTTCCTGGCCTGGGGCTGGCGGATTCCGTTCCTGCTGTCGGTGGTCCTGATCGTGGTGGGATACCTGATCCGCCGCTCGGTCGCCGAGAGCCCAGTGTTCAAGGAGATGGCGCAGCGCAAGGCGGAAAGCAAGGCGCCGCTTCGTGAACTGTTCCGGAACCACACCAAGAACGTGCTCCTGTCGGCTGCCATCTTCATCGGTAACAACGCCGCCGGGTACCTCCTGATTGCCTTCTTCATCTCGTATGCCACTGGGCGCCTGGAACTTCCCATCCAGGAGGTGCTGCTGGCAACAGTGCTGGCCTCCTTCGGCTGGCTGATTTTCACCATGGTGGGAGGCTGGCTCTCCGACAAGATTGGCCGGGTCCGGACCTTCCAGATCGGCTATGCCTGGGTCTTCGTCTGGATGATCCCGATGTTCATGCTGATCGACACCGGCGACATCGTGCTCTACGGGGTGGCCCTGTTCGTCCTGACCATTGGGCTGGGTCTGTCCTACGGCCCCATGTCGGCCATGTACGCCGAAATGTTCCCCGCCCAGGTGCGGTACTCGGGCATCTCGATCGGCTACGCCCTCGGCGCAATCCTCGGCGGAGCGTTCGCTGCCACAGTGGCGCAGGCGCTCCTTGAGGCGTACGAATGGTCGGGTTCCGTGGCGATCTACATCATGGTGCTGTGTGTGATTTCCTTCATCGGCGTCAGCCTGGTCAAGGAGACCAAGGGCGCACCGCTGGGCGTGTCTCACCACTAGCGCGTCATACTGCATCAACGGGGCCGGAAGCGGNCCGGCCCCGTCCGTTGTGCAGCAGTGTTAACCTAGGTCCATGCCAGAGATGCCTGAGGTGCAGGGACTCGTTGATTTCCTTCGGCGGAAACTCATCCCCGAGGACGGTCCGCCCGCCGTCGTCGCCGGTCTTGAGGTGGCGTCCTTTTCGGTGCTGAAGACGGCCAAGGTACCCGTGCAGTCCCTGGCTGGGCTGCAGGTTCAATCAGTTGACCGGCGTGGCAAATTCCTGGTGCTGGAGATCGGCGGGCTATTCCTGGTGATGCATCTGGCCCGCGCCGGGTGGCTCAGATGGTCCGACAGTCTCAGCACGGCACGCCTGAAGCCGGGCAAGGGGCTAATCGCGCTGCGGGTCCGGTTCGCGGACGCTGGCACCGAACCTGGACCCGGGGGTGAGCCGGGCTTCGACCTGACCGAGGCTGGGACCCGCAAGTCGCTGGCCGCCTACGTGGTCGAGAGCCCTGAGGAGGTTCCCGGGATCGCCAGGCTGGGACCGGATGCGCTTGAGTTGGACCTGGCGGGATTCAAGCCCCTGCTACACGCCCACGCTGGCCAGATCAAGGGGCTGCTGAGGGATCAGTCAAAGATCGCGGGAATTGGCAACGCCTACAGCGATGAAATCCTGCACGCGGCACGGCTCTCGCCGTTTGCCCTGGCCAACAAGCTCGACGACGACGCCGTCGCCACCCTCCACACCACCATGCGCCACCTGCTGAGGACAGCGATCGAGGCTGCGTCCGGGCGGCCCGCCAAGGAACTCAAGGACACCAAACGGCAGTCACTGCGCGTACATGCCCGCACGGGCGAGGCGTGCCCGGTCTGCGGTGACACGGTGCGCGAAGTCTCCTTCGCGGATTCCTCGCTGCAGTACTGTCCCACCTGCCAGACCGGCGGCAAACCGCTGGCCGACCGGCGTACGTCGAAGTTCCTGAAGTAGCCGGCGCACCTGGCCGGTGCCGTGCGTCTAGCGTTCTGACCGGCCGGGCCTGAACCGTCGGTAACTGTAGACGATCAGGCCCAACGCAATGATGCCTGAGCCGATCATGGTGCCACCGGTGACCCAGCCGCCCGGCAGCCACCACCGGTCTTCCAGCGGCCACCAGCCGGGGACATCGGGTTGTAACCCCCAGATCACTCCCGTGGCCATGAGCGTCAGCGCGCTCAGCACACTGAGCACAATGCGGGGCCAGGTCAGCATGCCCAGCTCGGCCGCCTGCATGGCCCGCGCCATCACCGGATGCAAGAGCCGTTCCGCCCAGGGATAGCGGAAGGACAGCACTGCCAGTCCGGAAGCGACCAATAGCAGGCCCGGGCCGGGGAGGACCAACCCGGCAATACCAAGCACCACCAGTGTCCACCCGCCCACTTCAATGGCGACTCGCCGTATCCAGGGGTGCACGCGGTCCGCCTTCATCATTTGATTAGCTTGCCATATTCGGTTCGGCGCCCGCGCCCAGGAGCGAGCCCTGAGCCATTCGATGAGTCAGCGCCACCGGGACTCGCTAGGATGACAGGACGAGTTGAACAGCAACCAGAAGGAGCGCCATGACTGAGCAGCCTGAGCCGGAAAATGCGAACGCCGACGAGAAGTCGAAAGGCCCCGATGGCACTATCCCGGAGTCCGAGGAGGGGGTAGGAGCAGGAGTCACTGAAGAGGCCTCGAGCTTTGAGCCCGAGGAACCCTCGGACGAAGACAACTAGCTCCCCGAACCACTTTTCCAGGTACTGAGCGCCGCTGAGCGGGCCGCGACGCATGGCACGATGCGCGGCGCCAGTACCTGGGTCCGGTGCGCTCGAGTGCGGGGGAGTGGGGGTGCTAGCCAAGGGTGGGTGCGTGGGCCGGCGGTGCCGGAATGTAGACGTTGCCGGTGGTTATCCCGCCGGTGATCGCCCCCGGCGACTCAGTGGCGGACTCGTCCGTGTGGGCCTGCCCGGCGGGCCTGGCCACCAGGAGGTCGTCGTCGGCCGCGGCGTACTCACGCAAGGCCAGGGCAACCTCGTGGGCATCCGGGCGCTGCTGGGGGCCGCGTGCCGTCATGCTGGTCAGGAGCGGGGCCCAGAAGGGTCCCAGATCGGCGGGAACCTCAGGATCGCGCAGGAGCCGGGCGACGGCCGCTTCGACGACGGCGCCGGGGAAGGCCTTTTTGCCGGTAAGGCATTCGAGCAGCACCAGGCCGAGAGAGTAAATGTCGGATTTGTAGTCGACAGCCGTTCCGTGCGCCTGCTCGGGGCTGAGATAGTTGGCGGTGCCGATGGTGGCGCCGGTGGCGGTCGCCGCCGAGGCGTCAACCATCCGCGCAATGCCGAAGTCGGTCAGCTTCGAGTACAGTCGGGTGTCCTGCTCGTCGGAACGGTACAGCAGGATGTTTGCGGGCTTGACGTCCCGATGGATGACGCCCTGGGAATGGACGTAGGCCAGCGCATCGGCCAGGTCGGCACCGAGCTGGGCCACCGCTAGGGGTTCGAGGCGTTCGGTCTTCAGGAGTTTCCTCAGATCCAGCCCATCGACGAGTTCCATGACCAGAAAACTGGTGGTCCGGCCCGACTCGTCCTGCTGCAGCCCCGCATCGTGGAGGGTAACAAGGCCCGGATGGTTCAGCGTGGCGAGCAGTAGTGTTTCGGTGTGCTGCCGGCGGTAGTCGTCGTCGTCGGAGGTACTGGGGTTGAACACCTTGACCGCGACGTCGCGGCCCAGGTTCTGATCAATCGCGCGGTACACAGCCGCCGCGCCGCCCGTGCCGAGGAGCTCGGCGGTTCGATACCGCTGCGCTAGCAGTTGGTTCACGGGGTCCTCACCGTACGAGAGATTGACAGGGATCAGCTCGTATTACTAAGTCCGCTGACTATGCCACGCTATCGTACTTTGGCGAGAGTAGTGACGCGCCGCACGGAGCCAGCGAAAAGCGCGGTGAGCTAACCGTTGAGGAACTCAATCGCAGCCGTTTTGAAGGCCCTCGACGTCACCGCATTGGTGTGGGTTCGGCCCGGGAGCCAGACAGTCTCCGCGCGCTGACTCAACGCGGCCAGCTCGGGCATGGTGGTTGCCCGGTCGTCCTTGTCGCCGGCGACCAGCAGCAACGGCATGTGCGGCACTGCCTCGGCAGCGTTGAACGGCTCGCCCTTGATCGCCTCCACCATGGTCAGCAGCGCGAAGACGTCGTGGGATGGCACCAGCCGGGCCATCCGTAACAGGCCGGCGGTCGAGGCGTCGTCGATGGGGGTGCCGTCGGTCAGGTGCTGCTGGGCGGCGGGAAGGTCAAAATCAGCCAGGGGGTCTGCGGTGCCCGGCCCCCCGAGGACCATCCGGTGCACCAGTTCAGGCTGGGTGGCGCCAAACTCCCAGGCAAGTCTCGATCCCAGCGAGTATCCGATAATGTCCACGCCGCTGGAAGGCTTGGACTCGTCGAGGGGAGTCACCTGGTAGTCCAGCAGGAGCTGCAACAGGTCGGCCCGGATCCGGCTTGGTGCGTACGCATCACGTTCCTCGGGGGAGGCGCTGCTCCCGTGGCCCGGCAGATCGACGGTAATCACCCGCCGACCGGCGTCGGTCAATGCCCTCACCCAGCCCGAATCATGCCAGTTCAACTTCGACGACGACGCAAATCCATGCAGCAACAGCACAGGGCGTGCGTCGGACCTTTGCGCAGGGCTGTGTTCCTCAACGGACAGGTGCGGGTCAATGCCCTCCACGAGGTGGTCCCGGTGGCGTCCCATATCGATCTCCCTCAGATTAGGCGTGTCAGTCGTCGTCGGACCCGAGACTCAGGCGCACCCGCCGCTTGGGCGCGCGTTCCTCGGGCACGGTGCCAACAATGCCGGCCGTGTTGTCGGGGACCTCAAACACAATCAGAGGGTCCCCCACTTTCACTACGTCTCCCGGCTCACCATGAACTCTAACCACTGTTCCCGCCTGCGGTGAGGGTAACTCCACGGCAGACTTGGTGGTTTCCACCTCAACCAGCGGCTGATTGCGTTCAACAGTGTCACCCACGGCGACCAGCCATTCCAGGACTGTAGCCTCGATCAGGCCCTCACCCAGGTCGGGTAGCGGAAAGGACAGTTCAGCCACGGCGATGCTCCAATACTCGTTGAATGCCGAACAGGATCCGGTCGATGTTCGGTACGTACTCGTCTTCCAGATCGCCGGAGGGATACGGGACATCAAACCCTGTCACCCGTTCCACCGGTGCCTTCAGAACATTGAAGCACTGCTCGGTCACCAATGCCGCGATTTCGGCGCCCAGTCCACTGGTGCGCGGCGCTTCGTGGACGACGACGGCACGCTTCGTCTTCAGCACTGACGCTGCAAGGCCTGCAGCGTCGATCGGCTTCAGCCAGCGCAGATCGAGGACTTCGACGTCGATCCCGTCTTCGGCCGCGAGCTCGGCTACCTGAAGGCAGCGTGACACCATCGCACCCCAGGCGATCAGGGTGACGTGCCGACCGCTGCGGGCGACGCGCGAGCCTTCGAGGGTGCCGCCGTCGGCGGTGTCGACCTGTCCCTTTTGCCAGTAGCGGGCCTTGGGCTCCATGAAGATCACCGGGTCGGGGCGCCGCACGGCATGCTTGAGCAGGTGGTAGGCCTGATGGGGGTCCGACGGCGACACCACCTTCAGCCCGGGCACGTGGGCGAAGAGGCTCTCAAGGCTTTCGCCGTGGTGTTCGGGCGCGCGGATCCCGCCGAAGGAGGGAACCCGCAGGGTGATCGGCATGGGGAGGGTGCCCCGGCTCCGGTAATTCATCCGGCCGATCTGGCACACAATCTGGTTGACGGCGGGGTAGGCAAACCCGTCGAACTGCACTTCAGGGATGGGGTGGAAACCCGCCATCGCCAGCCCCACCGACATGCCCAGGATGCCCGATTCGGCCAGGGGTGTGTCGAATACCCGGTCCGCACCGAACCGCTGCTGCAGCCCGTCGGTAATCCGGAACACGCCGCCGAGCTGGCCCACGTCTTCCCCGAAGATGAGGGTCTTGGGATTCTCATCCAGCGATTCTGCCAGCGCCCGATTCAGCGCCTGCTGCATGGAGAGGTGCTCGAGGGGCGACTCGGGATCGACTGTGACCGGAGCCGTGATCTCCGCCGTCTGCTCAGACATGCTCTGATTCCTCTCTCCATGTTGTCTCCTGCTGCTGCAGGGCGGGCGTGCTCTCCTGGAAGACGTAGGTGAACATGTCGGATCCGGGCCGCGGCTCGAGAGCCTCCAGACCCTCCCTGACCCGTTCGGTTTCGGCCTCGGCCTCGGCGAGGACGGCGCCGAAATAATCGGTCTCCGTTCCGTAGGCGGTACGCAACAGGTCCGCGCAACGCTGCACCGGATCGAGGCTGCGGGCTGTCTGCTCGTCGGCGAGGGAGCGGTAACGGCCCGGGTCATCGCTCGTGGAGTGTGGACCCAGGCGGTACGTGTTGGCTTCGATCAGCATGGGTCCGTTCCCGGCGCGGCAATGCTCAACCGCCTGCCGGGTCGCCGCAAGGACGGCGACGACGTCGTTGCCGTCCACGGTGAGGGACGGCATCCCATAACCGGCGGCGCGGGCCGCCACGGCGCCACCGGCAACCTGCGCGGCCGTGGGGACGGAGATCGCCCACCCGTTGTTCTGCACGAAGAAGACCACGGGGGCTTTCATCACCGCAGCGAAGTTCATTGCCTCATGGACATCGCCCTGGGAGCTGGCTCCGTCGCCGAAATAGGTGAGAGCGACGCCGCTGCCGGTACCGGGCTGACGCTCATGCCGGGCGAGGGTCTGACCGTGGGCCCACCCGACGGCGTGAAGAACCGATCCGGCGACTACCGCCTGGATGGGTGCAAGGTGAGTGGCAGCCGGATCGTAAAGCCCGCCATGCCAGGTGGCCTTGTGGGTGGCCATGTACTGCACCATGTCAACGTTCATGGCCCGGGCCACGCCCATCTCCCGGTAGGTGGGGAAAACGAAGTCCAGCGCAGTGTCGACGGCGAAGCCGCTGCCCACCTGGGCCGCCTCCTGACCCAGCAGGGGAGCGTAGCCGGGGATGATGCCCTGCCGCTGCCAGCGGACGGCCGCAATATCCAGCTGACGCACTGTTACCAGAAGCCGGTAGAGCCTCTTCAGTTCCTCCTCGGGAGGGGTGGGCGTGGAGTTCATTGCCATCCTTATGATCGAAGTCACTCTGCTCGAGCGACGCTACGTCCAAAATGCAGCCTCTGCAATCTGTGTGGTGAGAGCTGCGCAGTATGTCTCGAAATGCTGAGACATGTTGGCAATTGATATACAAAGTGTTCGATAGGCTGGGAAAATGACGGCACAAAAAAAGCGACAGGAGCACGTGCGCCGTCGAACCCACCCCTGCCGCTTGGTCGAATAGACCAACGTCTGTGACAGTAGTCACTATTTCGCCAAGACACAACACCGGCGCGTTTTTTGCTCCCGAAAGGTTATCCATGGTCATCGATCCCCTCGATTCACGAATCGCTGAGCTCTTCACCGATGATCCGCGGATGAGCGTACTTGAGGCGTCGAGGCAGCTCTCGGTTGCCCGCGCCACCATCCAGGCGAGGCTCGACCGCATGCAGCGCGACGGGGTGATCGCCGGCTGGGGGCCGAGGATTGAACCGCGCAGCCTGGGCTACCCGGTGGTGGCCTACTGTTCGCTGACCATTCACCAGGACTCCGGGCACGACGCCGTCGCCGTCGCGCTGGCGAAGATCCCGGAGATCCAGGAAGTGCACACCGTTTCGGGCGAGAGCGATCTGCTCGCCAAGGTGGCGGCCCGGTCCAACCCGGACCTGCAGCGGGTGATTGACGCCATCATCGCTACCCGGACGGTGGTGCGCTCATCGACCGTGATCGTGCTGAATACCCACTTCGAGGGTCGGACCCTGCCGCTGATGCGTGCTGCCGCCGAGCACGCCCCCACCAAGCCCCGCGCCTAAGTCGCCACCAGCCCCGCACCTAAGTCACCCCCACCAGCCCAGCACCTAAGTCACCCCACCCCCGGGTCGAGTCGCCAGAAATAACCGATTGTCGGGCCGTAACCCGTCATGTCTGTTGACTCGATCCCGGGTTGGGGCGGCTCCGTGCGGGGGGCGGGTTGGAGAACCGGGGATTTCCCGCTAAAATCAGTTAGAGTCAATCTGACATTAACTCATGGGTGAAGCACTAGGCGAGGGGATCCGATGTACGCAGACGCAGCAAACGTCTCCGAGCGGCAGTTGCAGCCACCCGCGCTGGCGATTTCAACGGTGATCTTCGCGCTCCGGCCGAGTGCGACGTCGGGCCGGCCCACCCTGTGGTTGCCGCTGGTCCGGCGGATCAGGCAGCCGCATCTCGGCAAGTGGGCGTTGCCGGGTGGCCCGCTAGCCCAGGTGGAGTCGCTCCAGGATGCCGCGTCGCGCAACCTGCGGGAGACTACCGGGTTGGTCCCCAATTATCTGGAGCAGCTTTACGCGTTTGGCGGTTTGGACCGGGCCGCCACTCAACGTCTGGTCTCTATCGTCTACTGGGCGTTGGTACAACCCGACGAGGCTGCCCTGACCCAGGAATCCGAGAATGTGAAATGGTTCCGCGCCGACAAGCTCGAGGATCTCGCCTTCGACCACAACTCCATCGTGGATTACGCCCTCTGGCGGCTGCGCAGCAAGGTGGAATACGGCTCAATCGCCTACCACTTTCTTGGCGAGACCTTCACCCTGGCGCAGGTCAGGGAAGTCTACGAGGCGGTCCTGGATCGGCACCTGGATCCCGCCAATTTCCGCCGTCAGCTTCGGGCCACCCCCGATATCACCCCCACCGATGACTACCTCCAGGGAGTGCGACACCGGCCGCCCCGGCTCTACCGCTATACGGGGTCCACGGGGACCCTCGGCGCCCAGGCCACGTCCGGCCAGGCCACACCAGCAGAGACCACCTCCACCAGCGCTTCCACCTCCACCAGCGCTTCCACCTCCACCAGCGCTTCCACCTCCACCATCGCCTCGACTGACTAGAGTTTCAGGAGTTTCCCATGACTAGTGTCACCACTGCGATCCAGCTTGTGACCCGCGAGCAGGCCCAGACCCAGCGAGTCACCACGTGCTCGCCCGCCCTCGCCAAAGACCCCTGGGCGATCGACCGGGAAATCCTGCCCACCTACGGCCCCGGCGCCTCGATGGCCGACCCGGCGCCGCTTTCCTCGCCGCGACAGGGGGAGCTGCCCGAGGAGTACCGGCTCGCCACCGACGAGGAGCTCGACGTCCGGATTCTCGCGGCCAAGGCGACCCTCGGGGACCGGGCGGTCATCCTGGGCCACTTCTACCAGCGCGACGAGGTGGTCAAATACGCCGACTTCATCGGCGATTCCTACCAGCTCGCCCGCGCCGCCACCGAGAAGACCCAGGCGGAAGCCATTATCTTCTGCGGCGTCCACTTCATGGCCGAAACCGCCGATATGCTCTCCCGGCCAGACCAGGCGGTGATCCTCCCCAACCTCGCGGCGGGCTGTTCAATGGCCGACATGGCCGACATCGATTCGGTGACCGACTGCTGGGAAGACCTTGCCGAGCTGTTCGGAACAGAGCCCGACGACGACGGCCGCGTCCCCGTTATCCCCGTCACCTATATGAATTCCTCGGCCGCGCTGAAGGGTTTCTGCGGTCGCAACGGCGGAATCGTGTGTACGTCCTCGAACGCCGCGGCCGTCCTCGAGTGGGCCTTTCAACGGGGCCAGCGGGTGCTGTTTTTCCCCGACCAGCACCTCGGCCGGAACACGGCCAAGGCGATGGGGGTACCGGTGGAGCAGATGCCGCTGTGGAATCCGCGGAAGCCGTTGGGAGGCAACGAGGAGGCTACGTTGCAGGACTCCCGGGTGATCCTGTGGCACGGTTTCTGCTCGGTGCACAAACGCTTCTCCGTGAACCAGATCGAAAAGGCCCGGGCGGACTTTCCGGGTGTCCGGGTAATTGTCCACCCGGAATGCCCCATGGAGGTGGTTGATGCTGCCGATGAGTCCGGCTCCACTGACTACATCCGCAAAGCGATCGAAGCCGCCGCACCTGGCACCACCTTCGCCGTCGGCACTGAAATCAACATGGTCAACCGGCTTGCCAGCCAGCACCCCGAACACACCATTTTCTGCCTCGACCCGGTGATCTGCCCTTGCTCCACCATGTACCGCATCCACCCGGGATACCTGGCGTGGGTCCTCGAAGCGCTGGTGGCCGGCACGGTGCTGAACCGGATTACCGTGGCTGAATCGGTCGCCTCACCATCCCGGGTAGCGCTGGAGCGCATGCTCGCCGTCCAGCCGCGACCGGTCCAGCCATGAACACCTCGCCGGCACACGTGCTCGTTGTGGGCAGCGGCATCGCCGGCCTGTACTCGGCGCTTCGCCTCCGGCAAGCCCTACCCGGCGCCGCGGTCACCCTGCTCACCAAAGGGAACCTGGCGGACAGCAACACCTGGCATGCCCAGGGCGGCATCGCCGCGGTACTCCCGGGCGGGAATGACCTGGTCTCCAGCCACGTGACAGACACACAGCTGGCCGGCAACGGCTGGTGCGTACCCGAAGCGGTGGAGGTCCTCTGCGCTGCGGCTGCGGACCACATTGGGGTGCTACTGGCGCTGGGCGCGCCCTTTGACCGCACGGCCAGCGGAGAACTGGCACTGGGGCGGGAAGCCGCGCACTCGGCGTCGCGCATCCTTCACGCCGGTGGCGACGCGACCGGTGCCGCCGTCGCGCAGGCGCTGATTGCCGCGGTCCGGAAGGATCCCGGCATCGCGGTGCTCGAACACGCGTTCCTCGCCGACCTGCGCACCGACGAGGCTGAAGCGCCCACGGTCACCGGTGCGTTGGTCCTGCGTGCCGGGGTGCTGACCACTGTCGACGCCGACGCCGTCATCCTTGCGACGGGTGGGGCCGGGCAGCTGTTCACGCACAATACGAATCCCCTGGTCGCCACCGGGGATGGGCTGGCTGCCGCCTGGCGGGCCGGCGCCGTCGTGAAGGATCTCGAGTTCCTCCAGTTCCACCCCACAGCCCTCGATGTCCCCGGCAACCTGTTGATCTCAGAGGCTGTCCGCGGGGAAGGCGCGATCCTGCTCGATGGGTCCGGGGCACGGTTCATGACCGCCTACCACCCGGCGGCGGAGCTGGCCCCACGGGATGTCGTTTCCCGAAGCATCGCCCTGCACCTCCGGGAGCGAGGCGAGGACCGGGTATACCTCGACGCCACCGGGCTCGGCGGAGCTGGCTTCCTTGCCGCCCGGTTCCCCTCCCTGCACCGGCAAACCACTGCCCACGGTTTTGACTGGTCTGCTGAGCCGTTGCCGGTCGTCCCCGCAGCCCACTACTGGATGGGGGGAATCCAGACCGATCTGTGGGGGAGGACCTCCCTACCCGGCCTCTACGCCGTCGGCGAGACCGCCTGCACCGGCGTCCACGGCGCCAACCGGTTGGCGTCCAACTCCCTGCTGGAAGGTCTCGTTTATGCCGGGCGGGCAGTCGACGCCCTCGCCACGCAAACAGCGGCCGACGACGGCGGCTGGCCCACGTTCCCGGCCATCGGGCTCGAGTTCCCCGAACCCGACCGGTCCGAGGTCTGCGAACGCCGCACCCTGCAGAGCTTGATGACCGATCACGCAGCAGTGACGCGCAGTGCAGCCGGCCTGCAGGTGGCCGCCAAACAGCTCGACCAATACTCCACCGCCGGGGACACCGTCGCGGAACGCGAAACCGCCAACCTGGTGGTCGCAGCACGGCTGCTCGTGCACGCTGCCGCTGCGCGCGAGGAGTCCCTCGGAGCCCACTACCGCACGGATTTCCCGGGCCCCCGCCCGGCGGAAAGCGCCCCGCACCTCACCTCCTATCGAAGGGCACGGTCATGAGCCAGCCGACCGGGCAGCCAGCACAGGCCGACGTCGACCGCATCGTTGCCGCGGCGCTCGCCGAAGATGCGCCCTGGGGCGACATCACGTCGGAGACCCTGATCCCGGCGTCGGCTAGAGCCGACGCAGCGATAGTTGCCCGCGAGGCGGGAATCTTTTGCGGTCAGCAGGTCATCGAGGCCGCGATGCGGCTAACCGACCAGCGCCTCACCGTGCGGTTTCCGGTGACGGATGGGGACGCGTTCGACGTCGGCACTGTGCTGGCCGTCCTGTCCGGTCCCGCCCGATCCCTGCTCACCGCCGAGCGGGTTGCCCTGAACCTGGCGCAGCGGCTCAGCGGGATCGCCACCCTGACCGCCCAGTTCGTGCGGGCAGTGGATGGCACGCCCGCCCGCATCGTCGATACCCGAAAAACCACCCCGGGCCTGCGGGTGCTGGAACGCTACGCGGTCCGCTGCGGCGGCGGGTTCAATCACCGCTTCAGCCTCTCGGACGCGGTGATGGCCAAAGACAACCACCTGGCCCTCCTGACCCGCGGGGGAACCACCGGGCTCACCGCGGCGCTTGCCGCAGCGAAGGCCCGGCTTCCCCACACGGTGCACTTCGAGGTCGAAGTGGACCGGATCGATCAGATCGAGCCGGTGCTGGCGGCAGGGGTGGACACGATCATGCTCGACAATTTCAGCCTGGCCCAGTTGTCTGAGGGAGTGCGGCTGGTGGCTGGGCGTGCCCTGGTTGAAGCCAGCGGAAGCGTGCGGCTGGACACCGTCGCAGCCATTGCCCGCACCGGGGTGGACATCATTTCCTCCGGCGCACTGACGCACAGCGTCCACTCACTCGATCTGGGGTTGGACCTTGAGCTGACCTCCGCCCAGCCAGCCGCCGCCGGGAGCGCCACGGAGGCCGCCCAGTGATTTATCTGGATGCCGCGGCCACTGCCCCGCCACGGCAGGAAGTGCTGCAGGCGATGTGGCCGCTGATGAGCACCAACTTCGGCAATCCCTCCAGCCACCATGCGCTGGGGGAAACGGCAGCGGCTGCCCTGAAAGCTGCACGGCAACAGGCCGCGACAGTGCTGGGGTGCCGCCCCTCCGAACTCACCTTCACCTCGGGTGGCACCGAAGCCAACAACCTGGCGCTGAAGGGCATTGCGCTTGCCGCCCCCCGCGACCGCCACCTCGTGACCAGCGCCGTCGAGCACCCCGCCGTGCTGGAAACCCTCGACTACCTGCACCGGTTTCATGGGTTCCGGATCACTGTTGTCCCGGTATCGGCCACCGGTCTCGTTGAGCCTGACTCGCTCCAGAAGGCACTGACACCGGGCACCACGCTGTGTTCGATCATGTACGCCAACAACGAGGTCGGGACGGTCCAGCCACTGCGGGTACTCGCTGGCCTCTGCGCGGCGGCATCGGTGCCCTTCCACACCGACGCAGTGCAGGCGGGCGCCTGGTTGCCACTGAGCGTCGCCGAGCTGGGGGTTGACGCGCTCACGCTGTCCGGGCACAAACTGGGCGCGCCCAAGGGGTCCGGTCTGCTCTACCTCAAAGGCCGGATCCCGGTGGAACCGCTCATCCATGGCGGCGGCCAGGAACGTGGACGGCGTTCCGGAACCGAGAACGTTGCCGCAGCGGTGGGGCTCGCCACGGCGCTCGCCCTCGCGCAGGACGAGCGGGATACCGCGGTCCCCGCGGCAAAAGCCCAGCGGGACTATCTCATCAACCACGTCCTGGACACCGTGCCCGGCGCCGTACTGACCGGAGACCGGGAGCAACGTCTCCCGAATCTCGCGTCGTTCTGCTTCCCGGGAACCAGCGGTGAATCGGTGTTGCTGGAGCTCGAGCGCCGCGGCGTGGTCTGCTCCAGCGGGTCGGCGTGCGCCGCGGGAAGCGACGAGCCGTCGGCTGTCCTGCTGGCGCTCGGAATCGACCGTACAACAGCCCAGACGGCGGTCCGGTTCTCGTGGACCGCAGCCACCACCGAACGCGACATGGCCCTGGCCTCCCGTGCCGTCACCGCGGCGGTCGCCTCGGTCAGGGCACTGGGCCGCCCTGCTTAACGGAATCCCCGCCCTGGCCGTCGGCATACTACTGTTGAATAGGTGACGTCCTCCCCGCCGCTCCCAGTGAAGCCCGCAGCCCCCACTCTCCGTTCCAGTTTCGCCCACGCAGTTCGTGGGGCCCTGATCGGCATTGTCGAGCTGGTGCCTGGCGTCTCCGGTGGGACTGTCGCCCTGGTGCTGGGTATTTTTGATCGCCTGATCACCTCGGCGAATCATCTGATCCGTGGTGTGGTCCGGCTCGTCTTCAAACGTGGCGGAAAGGGCTTCGCCCACCACCTGGGCGACGTCGAATGGTCCCTGGTGATTCCGCTGCTCATCGGCATGTTCTTCGCCCTTTTCGCTCTGTCCGGCCCGCTGCACGGCTTTGTAGAGGGCCAGCCGGTACTCTCGAATGCGCTCTTCCTCGGCATGGTCTCGGCCAGCCTGCTGGTCCCCATCTCAATGGCCAGGGAAGCCGGCCCGATCACTCGAAACACCCGGATCTTCGGCCCCGTGGTGGTTCTACTCGTCGCTGCAGCAGTTTTCTGGCTGCTCGGCATCCCTTCCATGCAGGTCGAAGACCCCGCCTGGTGGGTGCTGATCCTGAGCGGTGCCGCTGCGGTGTGCGCGCTGGCCCTCCCTGGACTCTCGGGCTCCTTCATCCTGTTGACCTTCGGCATGTACGAACCGACCCTCGAGGCGGTCAGCGAGCGGGACTTCGGCTACCTGGCCCTCTTCGCCAGCGGCGCGGTCCTGGGACTCGCCTCAATCGTCCAGCTGCTCGCATATCTCCTGCGGGTGCATCGGCGTGCGGTGCTGCTGGTCGCGACCGGCCTGATCCTGGGATCGCTGCGGGCACTCTGGCCCTGGCAGGACAACGGAACACTGCTCCAGCCCGACGGCGACTGGCTCGGCCCACTCCTGGCCGCCCTGGGCGGGGCAACAGTGGTCCTGCTCCTCTGGCTGCGGGAGCGGCGCGGCAACGCAGTGGCAGCTTCCTTGTAGGACCCTCACTCGGCCAGGACCCTCCTGCCCAGGCGCCCTACGCGTTCGGTGGTGACACGGTTTCCCGCACCAGGAATCCTGCTACGGCCTCCGGGTCCTCCACCTGCGCGAAGTGTCCCGTTCCCGGCAGCACGTGGGCACGGGCGCCGGGCAGCAATCGTGCCAGCTCCCGAATCTCCGCGGCAGGGGTGAAGACATCCCGCTCGCCCCGCAGCACCAGGTGGGTCCCCCCGGCCAGGGCCCAGTGGGAGAAGTCGTAGTGCTTCAACGCCCGGGCGGCGACGGCGAAGGCGGCAGGACGGGCATCGACGGCGAGCGCGTCGACAACCGGGCCGGTCAGGGCGGCAGGGTCGACGACGAAGGGCCGCAACACCAATCTGAGCAATCCGGTGCGTCGGGCAACCGCCACCACGCGTGGCGCCAGCACCCCGGTGAGCTGCAGAAACCGCATGATCGCCTTCATCCCGAGGAGTGGTCCCATCGTCAGGAGGTTCCGCCAGGGGCGACGGAACGCGCCGGAAGCGATCACCGAGGTGGGAGATAGGACGATCACCGCGAGGGTCCGGTCCGGTTCCAGCGCCGCGATCTCCAGTGCCGGAACAGCGCCCATCGAATGACCGAAAAGTCGCCATTGGCGGTAGCCCGCAAGGGTCAGGACCTCGACGACGGCCGCGGCCTGTGACTCGATCGTGAAAGTCCCGACGCCGGGGGAGTCGCCCCACCCGGGGAGGTCGATCACCACGGTGTCGACGCCGGTGGGAAAGTTGCGTGCTGCCTGCAACTCCCTGAACGTCTTCCAGGACCCCGCAGCGCCGTGCAGCAGGACCCAAGGCGGCGCTGCTACCCCGGCGATCCTCGAGATCCTGACCTGGACGGGCCCCAGTGCTGTGGGATACCGCATCGTGGAGACACATGCATCAGTGGAAACAGTCGCATCGGACAGATCAGGGGCCATAACAGTAATTCTCCACGGCGGCCGGTGTGGATGCCTCATGGTGGGGTGCTTCACTGATTAGACTCAGATCAGAGGCCCGGCAACCGACGATTAGGGGACGCATCAGATGAGTCGATCACGGGGACCAGCGCGGATTGCTGCGGCGGGCGTCCTGTTGCTAAGCGTGGCGCTGGCAGCGTCCGGGTGTACCGGCGTGGAAATCGGCGACCGGCCGGCGCAGTCAGCGACGCCGTCGTCGGACCCCAGCTCCGCAGCGCCGGCGACCACCCCACCGGCGCCGAAGCCAACGGTGGCAGACCGCCCGGCTCCCGACGACGACTGGCAGGTCTTCACCGACCCTCAGGCCCTGGTGAGCTTTGAGCTCCCACCGGACTGGACCGCCGAGCCGATCGAGGATCCCGGTGAAGGTTTCGAGCCGGAATCAGTTCACGTTGCCGTCGAGAATGCCGACGGGCGACCGGTGGCTGAACTGCACACGGGCATCACGCCCACGGACGAGGACTGCGCGCCCGACGACGCCAGCCCCTACACAGTGATCCTCAGCCAGCCCGTGGATCTGCCGTCGACCGCCGAGTCCGACCAGTCGATTGAGCCGCGGCTGGTGGTCCGGCTGATCGAGGGCTACCGGTTCTTCAGTTCCTTCGGTGTCACCGATGTGCTGGGCGGCGTGGACGGCGTAGCCTGCACGCTGTACAACACAGTGCAGGGCCCGGAGCACGTTGGACTGTATTCCTTCGGGGACGCGATCTCGCTGACAGCCCTGACCCCCGAGCAGGTGGGATCCCGGACCGCATCGTTTGAAACCATTGCCGACGCCGAGGAGTTCTTCGATGCCGAACAATTCACCCAGATTCGGCGCATGATCGCTTCCCTCGAGGTGGCGGAATAACCCGGTTTCTCTCTCAGGCAGCAGGAAGATCGGGGAAGGTGACGCCCGTCATCGCGGCGCTGACCTCCCACAGCCTTCCGGCGACCAGCGGGTCGAGCACCCGCGGTGCTGGTGCCACCAAGACGGCATTTCCCCTGGTTTCGCCTGGACCATCGGGGCCCGAGTAGTCCCCACCGCTCGCCGTCGGCGAGGTTGCTGCCCGCAGGATCGGCAGGGCACCAGCGATATCGGACTGCCCGAAGAGTTTGAAGAAACCGCCCAGCACGTCAAGTACCGGTGTGGTGCCCATGCCAGCCGTGAGGTTGGTATTGGACAGACCAGGGTGGGCGGCGACCGCGAGAAGCTGCTCTCCGTTGGCCCTGACACGCCGGTCGAGTTCCATGGTGAAGTACAGGTTGGCTAATTTGCTCTGGCTGTAGGCGGTCCACCGGCGGTACCTGGTGGAGGAATTGAGGTCGTCGAAGTTGATGGTGCCCCGCTTGTGCGCCAGGCTGGAGACCGAGACGACGCGGGGAGCTGACGCTTCGCGGAGCCGCGGCAGCAGGAGGCCGGTCAGGGCGTAATGGCCGAGATGGTTGATGCCGAGCTGTTGCTCGAACCCGTCCTCGGTGAGGATCCTCGGCGTGGCCATCACACCGGCGTTGTTGATCAGGAGGTCCAGCGGTGCGGTCCAACCGGCGGCGAAGCTCCGCACGGAAGCCAGCGACGAGAGATCGAGGATCCGCAGGTCAACAGTGGCTCCCGGGACCCGGGAGCTGACCGTCTTTAGGGCTTCAGTTCCCCGTGCCTCGTTCCGGCAGGCGAGCGTCACCGAGGCTCCCCGCCGGGCCAGGGCTATCGCCGTCTGCAAGCCCAGACCGCTGTTGGCTCCGGTGATCACGACGGCGCGACCCTCAAGGTCCTGGATCTGGTGCTGGTGAGTGGAATTCACTAAGGGGCCTTTCTTGTTCTAACGTGGTGGTAGCTTTCAGCATAGAGTCCGCACCGTGGGCCTACCGCGCCCGGCACCTCATACCCTCAATCAGGAGTACCCCCATGCAGCGATCAGTGACTGCCCGCATCATCGCGCGGACCCGTTCCGCTTCGTCACTCGTCTTTGCCCTGGCCCCGGTGCGAAACCCCGGGTACAGCAGTTTTGAAGAGAACCTGGTGGTACTGGTAGATGGCGCACCAGTGGTCCCAGGCGAGTTGGAAGATATCCACGGTGGGCGGCTTCATACCCTCAAAGTGGACGGCGAGGCGAACATTTCCCTTGAGTACAGCGCCACGGTCACGGGTACCGCATCCGCCGAAGCGGCGTCTGAAGCGGATCTCATCCGGTACGTTCGCCCGAGCCGCTACTGCGAATCGGACCGGCTCCTGCCGACGTCGTACGCTGAATTTGGCACCCTGGCAGGATCGGAACTGCTGAACGCGGTACGGGAGTGGGTAGGCAAGGAACTCGCCTACGTGTCGGGTTCGTCCCGCCCCACCGACGGCGCCGTGGAAACCCTGCTGGGGCGGCGTGGCGTGTGCCGGGACTACGCGCACCTCGTGATCTCCCTGTTGCGCGCCAAGGACGTTCCGGCCCGGCTCGCCGCGGTGTATGCGCCCGGACTGAGTCCGATGGACTTCCACGCTGTGGCTGAGGCCTGGGTGGACGGCGCCTGGCATGTCGTCGACGCCACCGGCCTGGCTCCCCGGGAGTCCCTGCTGCGGGTTGCTACCGGCCGTGACGCCTCGGATACGGCATTCCTCTCCACCGTGGGGGGCAGCCTGCAACTCGAGACGCTCGAGGTGACAGCCGTGGTGGATTCCCTGCCGGTCGATCAGCCGGGAGAGCTGATCCAGCTTCAGTAGTCGGCGCGCTCGGCGTCGTCGACGCCCTCGCGGATCCGGTGGGTGAGTTCCAGTAACTGTTCCAGCTCCCCGGTCTTCAGGATCGGGCCCAGCAGAGTGTGGATCACCCGGACGTGCGCGGCGCCAATCTCGCGTTGCAGCTCACGGCCAGCATCGGTCAGGGCCACCATCACGCCGCGCTGATCGTCCGGGGCTTGTTTCCGCTGGACCAGGCCCTTGACTTCGAGCCGCTCCACCATGCGGCTCAGGCTCGGCTGCGAGATCAGCAGGCTGCGGTTCAGCTCGTTGAGGCGGGTCCAGCCGGTGGGGCAGCGGGTGAGGTTGAACAGGACGTCGTATTCGCCAATGGCGAGTTTCTTGAACGACGGGTCGTTGCGTAGCCGACGCATCACCGCCACCTGCGCCCTGAAGAGGGATTCCCAGGCCTCGGCTGTCAGCCGGATTGCCGGTTCTGTTGTTTCGGGCACCCTTGTTTCGGGCCCAGCTGTTTCAGGCCCGGATTTTTCAGGCACGGTGAGTCCGGTCATCGTTTTGAGTCGGTGCTGGAAGGTCGGAGGTTCCGGAACGCGTTACCCACCGTAAAGATACCGCTCTGCATGATTCCTCCTCCAACTAGATGCATCTGCATCCACAATAGTTACAACCGGGCCGGCGGGCATTCTGTTCCCCGTGGGGCAGCCAGATCCTGGTCAGTGAGCCCGGGCACGTCGCCCGGAGACGGGCGCGTCGCGGCGGGCCTGCAACCGGGCCTGCAACCGGGCCTCCCGACGACCCTCAACCAGTCGGTACAACACCGGTACCAGGATCAGCGTGAGCGCTGTGGAGGAGACCAGACCGCCCACCACCACGATCGCCAGCGGCTGCGAGATGAACCCACCCTCGCCGGTGAAGCCGAGGGCCATCGGCGTCAGTGCGAAGATCGTTGCCAGCGCGGTCATCAGGATGGGGCGCAGTCGCTGCCGGGCACCCTGGATGATCGCCTCCTCGACGCTCATGCCCGGACTTCCGTCGTGCGGGCGCCGGTACTGATTGATGAGGTCAATAAGCACCACAGCGTTCGTCACCACGATGCCCACCAGCATCAACATGCCAACCAGGGACGGCAGCCCCAGCGGAATCTGGGTGATGACGAGGAGGGCAATGGCGCCGGTGGCGGCGAACGGCACCGAGACCAGGAGGATCAGCGGCTGGATCAGGGACTTGAAGGTGGCCACCATGATCACGTACACAATCGCCACGGCCGCCCACAGGGCGAGGAACAGCTGAGCGAAGGATTCGGCCTGCTCAGCGGATGCTCCACCCAGGGTTGCCGTGGTTCCTGCAGGGAGTTCGACACCCTCCAGACGTTCAGTCACCGAGGTGGTCAGCGCCCCCAGGTTCTGTCCGGACGGTGTGATGGAGACCTGGGCGGTCCGTTCCCCGTTGGCACTGGTGATGGTCAACGGCACCTGAACCTCAACCACCGATGCAACGGAGGTCAGCGGTACCGGGCCCTCGGGGGTCGGAAGATTGAGTTCCTCCAACTGGTCCAGGCTGGTCACCTCGGTGCCCTCCCCGATGAGTACCGGGTAGTCGGTGGTTTCCAGCCGTACCTGTCCGCCGGGGATCGGGCTGATGCTCCCACCGAGCAACCCCGCGATCTGCCCTTCGCTGAGCCCGGCGGCGACGGCGGCGGCCCGGTCAACGCTGATCTGCACCTGGGGTTGGGCTGCGGAGAGGTTACTGGTCACGTCGCGGGCGCCCTCGACGCCTTGCATGGCGTCGACGACGGCGTCATTGGCGGCCTGCAGCTCGTCCGGACCCGGTGCTGTGATGTTCACATCGATAGTGCTTGAGGTGCCAAGCCCACCCTGCTGGGTGGCGAGGGCGAAGGTCCCGACGCCGGTCAACGACTCCAGTTCCTGCCTCACCTCGTTCTGTAGTTGCTCCTGGTCAGCGTCCTCGGCGGTAATCACCGTGAAGGCGGCCACCGACGTTCCACCGGACAGTCGGGCGGCGAAACCACTGGACGCGTTACCCACCGTCACCTGGATCTCCTCCACCTCGGGAAAGCCAGCGAGCACTTCCTCGGCCTGCGCAGCGGCAGCAACAGTGGTGTCCAGGCTGGAACCCGGTTCGAGGGTCTGGTTGATGCTGAAACTGTTCTGCCCCGTGTTCCCCAGCAGATTGGTCTGGAGGAGGGGGATCATCGCGGCAGTGCCTGCGAGGACAAGGCCACCGGCCGTCAGGGTCCAGACCGGATGCCGCTGGGTTGCTCCGAGGAGCGGAAGATAGCCGCGCTGCAGCCAGGATTTTCGTTCGGCCTGATGCGCCTGCTCGCGGACCAGGTCCGGGTCTACATCGGATGCCGCGGCTGGCAGGAACCAGTACGCCAGCACGGGAACGATGGTGAGCGACACCGCCAGGGAAGCCAGCAGCGCGATCGTGGTGGTCAGGGCAAACGGCCTGAAGAGTTCACCCGCCAGGTCACCGACAAAGGCGATCGGTGCGAACACCGCGACGGTGATCAGCGTTGATGCGGTGATCGCGCTGGCCACTTCACGGACGGCGGTGAGAATGGCTTCGCGCTTGTCCTCGCCATAGCTGAGGTGCCGTTTGATGTTCTCGATGACCACAATCGAGTCGTCCACCACCCGCCCGATCGCGATGGTCAGGGCGCCCAGCGTGAGGATGTTCAACGAGTAGCCGGTGACCCACAGGCCGATGAACGTAATCAGCAGCGACAGGGGGATCGAGATTGCCGTCACCAGGGTGGACCGCACCGACAGCAGGAACACCAGAATGACCAGCACGGCAAAGCCGAGACCCAGGATGCCCTCCGTGGTCAGGTCACTGATAGAGCGTTCAATGAAGGGCGCCTGGTCAAAAATCACGGTGATCTCGGCGCCGTTGCCCAGCTCGGCTTCCAGCTGCGGCAGCAACTCTTCCACCAGGTTGGAGATCGCGACCGTATCCCCATCGGGGATTTTCGTCACGGTCAGGGCGAGGGTCTCAATACCGTTGGTGCGGGTCACCGACGTGGCGTCGTCGTCGGCCACTGCCACCTCGGCGACGGAGCCGAGCGTCGGCGGCGTCTCTCCGGCGTCGGGGGAGCCGCCCTCCGGCAGGAGGGGCAGTACGCGGATGTCCTCGAGCGAGGTGATGGGGCTCCCGGCCTGGATGGTGAGGGAACGGTCGCCGTCCTCGAGGGTCCCCACCGGGATGAGGTCGCCGTTGTTCTCCAGCGCCGCAGTGATATCGGCGACCGTGAGGTCGTTGGCGGCGAGTTCCTGCCGGTCGGGGAGGATCGAGATGTACTGCCCGGCCCCGCCGCTGACCTCGGCCGCGCGAACGCCCTCCAGCTGCTGCAGCCGCGGGACGGCCAGTCGGCTGAGGTCGCCGCTCAGCTCGCTCAGCGGCTGATCGGAAGAGACGGCCATGAATACGATTGGGAGGTCGGCGATACTCCCGGCCAAGGACTGCGGCGAGACGTCCTCGGGCAGGAGGGGCCGCACCGTCGAGATCGCGCGGTCCACCTGGCCGCGCGCGCGGTCGAGGTCGGTGCCGTAGGCGAACATCAGGTTGATGGTCGAGACCCCGGTACGGGACGTGGCCGACGACGACTCGAGCCCCTCCACGCCGCTAAGCGCGGTCTCCAGCGGTTCGCTCACCTGCTGGTCGAGGTATTCCGGTGAGGCGCCGGGGACCGACGACAGCACGGTGATCTGCGGAAACTCCAGTGACGGGATGAGCTCCTGTTTGAGGGAGCCCATCGTAATCACACCGAACACCGACGCCAGAATGGTGATCAGCGCAATCAGTGCACGGTTTCCCAGGGAAAGTTGAGCCAGACGGAACATGTGCCGCGCCTTCTACTTCTGCCGGCCGGGTCGACGGCTCTGGCGATGGTTACTGGAGTTTCAGCACCCGGTCGGTACGGGACAGGATGTCAGCGGCGAGCGAGGAGTTCTCATTGAGCTTCACACCGTAGCCGGGGATCATGTCTTTGAGCTTCGGCTCCCAACCCGGAAGCTGGGCTGGGAAACAGCGCTTCAGGATCTCGAGCATGATCGGAGCGGCGGTGGAAGCACCGGGGGAGGCCCCCAGCAGTGCTCCGACCGATCCGTCGGCTGCAGTGATGACCTCGGTGCCGAACTGCAGCACCCCGCCCTTGCCCGGAGCCTTCTTGATGATCTGGACGCGCTGCCCGGCGGTGATCAGGTCCCATTTGTCGCCGTCGGCGTCGGGGATGAATTCGTTGAGATAGGTGTTTTTCGCGTCCCGGTTCTTCAGCACCTCGGAGATCAGGTACTTGGTCAGCGGCACGTTGTCCTTGGCCACGGCCAGCATGGGCACCAGGTTCGACGGCCGGATGGACCCGGGCAGATCGAAGAACGAGCCACGCTTGAGGAACTTGGTGGAGAACCCGGCGTAGGGGCCGAACAATAGCGACCGTTCGCCGTTGACATACCGGGTGTCCAGGTGCGGCACCGACATGGGTGGTGCGCCGACCGACGCCTGGCCGTAGACCTTGGCGTTGTGCTGGTTGACGATGTCCGGGTCGCCGCACTTCAGGAACTGACCCGAGACGGGGAAGCCCGCGAATCCCTTGCCCTCGGGAATGCCGGTGCGTTGCAGCAGGTGCAGTGCCCCGCCGCCGGCCCCGATGAAGACGAAGCGCGCGTTGACGGTGCGGGCCTGTCCGGTAGCGCGGTTGCGGACCTTGACTTCCCAGCGGCCTTTCGAGCCGCGGGAGAGATCGGCGACGTCGTGGTTGTAGTTGAGGTCGACGCCGTTGGCTTCGAGGTAGCTGGTCAGGCCGCGGGTCAGGGACCCGAAGTCGACGTCGGTCCCGCCGGCCACGCGTGAGGCTGCCACCGGCTGGCCGGCGGTCCGGCCGCTCATCAGCAGCGGCGCCCAGTCGGCGATGGCCGAGGGGTCCTCGGCGTGCTCAATGGTTTCGAAGAGGGGCTGGCTCCGCAGGGCTTCGTAGCGCTTGCGCAGGTAGGCGGTGTTCTTTTCGCCCCAGACGAAGCTCATATGCGGCACGGGGTTGATGAATCCGGACGGATCACCCAGATGGCCGCTTTCCACCATGTGGGCCCAGAACTGGCGTGACACCTGGAACTGCTCGTTGATGGCGACGGCCTTGGCCGGGTCAACTGTCCCATCCGGGCCTGCCGGGGTGTAGTTCAGTTCGCAGAGTGCCGCGTGGCCGGTCCCGGCGTTGTTCCACGGGTCGGAGCTTTCCAGTCCGGCCCGGTCGAGGCGCTCGAATAGTGAGATGCTCCAGTCAGGCTGCAGCTGTTTGAGGAAGGCGCCAAGGGTGGCGCTCATGATTCCTCCACCGATCAGGACGACGTCGGTGTGTTCCGCGGGAATTTCCGCCTGGTTCTTAGCAGTCAACTTCATCTCCAGTGGCGAGGGCGCTTAGCTTTGAGCGTAGCGTCTGGTGGGTTCCTTGGGTAATTGGTCCGCCGTCGCGGCGGGGGTGGCAGGTCATCAGTCGCTCCCGGTGGCTTCCAGCTCGACATCGGTCAGGTCAACCAGGTTGAACACTTCGTTCATCACGGGGCTGACGGGGTAGTTTGCTACCCGCTCCGAGACTGCCAGGGCAGAGATGGGGAAGGCGAGGGGAACCGCTGGTAGCCGCCGGGCCAGCTGGTCGCTGATGTCCTGGTAGGCGGCCACCCGGTCGTCACCATTGGGAAGGGTGCGGGCCCGGTCAATTTTGCTAAAGAGCTGGTTGTCTTCGAAGGCAAACTCGACGGTGGTTGCGCCAAACAACTGGCCGATAAAGTTGTCGGGGTCCTGGTAGGTTCCGCTCCAGCCGAGGAGGTGGAACGCGCGCTCGTCGTCGTTCTGTAAGGCCTCAAGGTAACCGTCGGCCCAGGCGGTGGGCACCGGGTCAATGGTGAAACCGGCCTCTTCGAGCTGCGTTTGGAGGACAGCGAACACCCCCTCAGGTGCCGGCAGATAGGGGCGTGAGACGTCGGTCGGGTAGTGGAAGGGCAGAGGTTCGCCGTCGTACCCGGATTCCGCCAGCAACTCCTGGGCCAGTTCGACGTCGTAGTCGTAGCGGGTGATCTCGTCATTGGTGACTGCGAGCTTGGGCGGGACAAACTGATCGGCGGGCGCCGTGCCGTTCAGGAACTGCCCATCGATCATGGCCTGTTTGTCGATGGCGTGGGCTACGGCCTGGCGGAACAGCAGACTGTCCACACCGGGGAAGTCCTGGTTCATCCCGAGATACAGGATGGAATAGGGGTCGCGCTGGAGCAGCTGTTGGCCTTCCCTGACCAGGGCGCCGGCGTTGTCGACTGTAACGAAGTCGTAGGCGTCGATCTGTCCGGTGTTGAGTGCTTCCAGCCGATCATCGGGGAGGGGGAGGGTGGTGAACACGACGGTGCCGATCTCGCCCCGGGCCCCCCAGTAATTCTCATACGAGGACAACCGCACTTCCCCCGGTTCCCAACTTTCGAAGGTGTAGGGTCCGGTGCCGACAGGGCTGAGCGCGTACTGCGACACCGCTATGTCGTTGACCTCCTCGGTCAGCTCATCGGCGGCGAGTTCCTCAAGCGCCCGGGGTGAGGACATCGCGAAGGAGGGCATCGCCAGGGCGGGGATGAACCCTGTCAGGCGGCTATTGAGCCGGATCAACACCTCGAACTCGCCCAGGGGCTGGCAGGAGGAGTAGACGGATAGCTCGGGGGAGTCAGAGTAGGCATTGAAGACCGAGCCGAAGGCGACGGTTCCGTCCGAGGGACGCGTCTCCGGGGGGAGCGTGTACCAGCGGTCGAAGTTCGCGCAGACTGCCTGGGCGTTGAACGGCACACCATCGTGGAATTCGACGTCCTCGCGGAGGGTGAATGCGTAGGCCCGGCCGTCCTCCCGCTCATCCCAGGAGGCAGCGAGCTGCGGGACGGGCTCGGAGGTGAGCGGATCGATGCCCACCAGGCCCTCGAGAATCTGCCGGGTGATTCGGTATGACTCGGTGTCGGCCACCAGGGCCGGGTCCAGCCCGATCGGATCAGCGGCGGTGCCGAACGTGAAGACCGCTTCGGGGGCTTGGGCGGGATTGGTTTGGGAGGGTGCAGGAGTCGACGACGCCGTCGTCGTCGGCAAGGGCGTTGCCCCGGTGCAGCCAGCAACCGTCAGGCAGAGGGACACCGCAACGGCACTCTGCGCCACACGGGCCCAACCGGAGTGCCTGGCAGCAGCGGTCATTGCCATTGTCTCCTCAGCCGTACCCGCACACGGCGGAAATTGTTTAGGTTTCCCAGTCTAAATGATGATCCCAGTGGTGTTCGGACAGGCGCCAGCGGTCATCCCCCAGCAAACCCCGGATACGAGGAAAGGCTGGGATACTGAGCACCGTAAGGTGTTCAGTATCCCAGCCTGTGTCGCCCTGTTTCGAGTTAGAGGATTCGAAGCAGGGAGTCAATTACTCGCTAGGAGGCATCAGAACGGTGTCGACCATGTACACGGTTGCGTTCTGGGTCATTACGCCACCGCAGACTACTGCTGAAGCGTCGTCGCCGACAGTGATTTCGTCGCCCATGCCTTCAACGGTCAGCTCTGCGCCGTTGACGGTGGTGTGGGTTCCGGCGACCTCATCCGGGGACAGCTGGCCGGGGACTACGTGGTAGGTCAGGATGCCGGTGAGGAGGTCAGCATCGGTCTGGAGAGCCGCGATGGTCTCTTCGTCGATCTTCGCGAAGGCGTCATCGGTTGGTGCGAAGACGGTGAACTCGTCGCCGTTCAGGGTGTCAACGAGGTCGACATCTGGGTTCAGTTCGCCGGTGACGGCTGCGGTCAGCGTGGTGAGGATCGGGTTGTTCGACGCAGCTGTTGCTACTGGATCCAGGGCCATGCCGGCAACTGAGCCGTCGCCGTCTGGAACCTGCTCGGCGTAGCCGGCGCAACCTGGGCCAACCAGGTTTGCGGCTGGGTCCATGTCTTCGCCCATTTCCTCTTCCATTGCCGACTCAGTTGCTTCGGGAGCGGCTTCGGTAGTGGTCATTTCCTCGCTGGTCATTTCCCCGGTGGACTCAGTTGCGGTGTCGCCGCCACCGCATGCTGCGAGGCCGAACATGGCCACTGCAGCAACACCGAGGATGGAGAGCTTACGGCTCTTGATGTTTCCCATTGGATTTTCTCCTTCATTGGTGTGACCGGGCGTACTCTGCCGATCAGCTAACTAACTTGTCGAACACATCGTGTCGATGTCTCATAGGTACTTCGGTCGTGTTCGGAGCGAGGATGGGTGGCGATTCCTGAAATTTTCTACACCGGGTAAAGACCGCGCAAGGTCGGCGATTCCCGAGGCCCAATGTGACCCAGGTCCCACCGTGGGGCGGCCTGCCGGGGTGGGAAACTGTGTCGGCCCGGGCGGGGATGACGAATCTCGCGTCGAGCGGGTCACCCAGACAAAAGAAAACACCCCCAGCCGAAGCTGGG